>CAYWIN010000034.1:7056-12757 GCA_964458365.1 uncultured Propionibacteriaceae bacterium | reverse complement strand
GGACGCCACCGTGTGCTGCACTCGTCGCTGGCTGGTGTCCATGACACCAACCGGACCCCGCACATTGCGGTGACGTTGGCGGCGATCATCGCGGTCATCCCGGCCACGGTGCTGACCCTGTTGGGCAATAACCTGTTCGCCATCTACGGATGGGTAGGCACCACCGCCACGCTTTCCTTCATCGCGGTCTATGCCACCATCTCCGTGGCTGCTCCGGTGTACCTGTACCGACGTGGCGAATTGAAGTGGTACCACATCCTGATTTCGGTGGCCGCCGTGGCCTTCCAGGCGCTCGCCCTGATCAGCAATCTGGTTCCTTACCCCACCGATCCGGCAGTGTTCTGGGCCGTGACAGCCTTCATCGGCTTCGTCGTGGTCGGAGTGGTCCACGGCATCGTCGTGGCCTTCGCTCGGCCAGCACTCAAGGCCGAAATCTTCGAAGACCTTGCCGCCAAGAATGACCAGCCAGAGCCGGTGGCTGCCCATGTCTGATCTGTCTGCAAACAAGCTGATTTCGTCCGATCTGGCTCACGTCATTCACCCGCAGCATTTCCGGGGCGAGACCGAGCATCCACGAATCTGGACGCACGGGGCGGGGGCCTACCTTTACGACGAACAGGGCAACCGCTACCTCGACGGACTGTCGGGAATGTGGAACGTCTACTTGGGTCAGGGGCGCCGCGAACTGATTGAGGCTGCCTCCGCCCAGGCCGAAAAGCTGTCCTTCGCCACCGGTTATGCCGGGGCGGTTAACCCCGTCACCGTCAGGCTGGCCGAAACCTTGGCCGAGCACACCTACCCCGGAATCGACGCGTTCTATTTCACCTCTGGCGGAGGTGAATCCACCGACACCTCGATTCGGGCCGCGCGCTACTACTGGCGATCCCTGGGCCGACCCAGCAAGCAGATCATCATTTCTCGCGAGCTCTCGTACCACGGCTCAACAATCGGCGCAGCGAGTGCCACCGGGGTTGCGGAGTTTTCCGAAGGGTTTGGTGGACGGCTTCCCGGATTCGAACTGATCGGCTCGCCATACCCTTACCGGTTCGAATCGGTCGAAGGTGAGAGCGATGGTCTGGCCGCAGCCAACCTGCTGGAGGCCGCAATCCAGCGGCTCGGAGCGGAAAATGTGGCTGCCTTCATCGCCGAACCGATTCAAGGTGGTGGCGGTGGTGTCCTGGTCCCACAAGCAGACTATTTCGCTCGAATCCGAGAAATCTGTGACCGCTATGAGGTGCTCTTCATCGCCGACGAAGTGATCACCGGCTTCGGGCGGACCGGAACCTGGTTCGCGCTTGAGCATTGGGGCGTCGTGCCGGACATCCTTCAGTTCGCCAAAGGCATTACCAGTGGCTATTTCCCGCTGGGCGGTGTGGGCTTTTCGCCGAAGATCAAGGGTGTGCTGGACTCCGCATCGTCCGGTTCACGCTTCTGGCACGGATACACCTATTCCGGGCATCAAATCGGAGCAGCGGTCGCTTTGGCCACCCTCGACGTCATCCACAAAGAAAACTTGGTTGAGCGTTCGGCGGAGCAAGGCAAGCGCCTCCTCGACGGGCTTCGGGCCAACTTGGCCGACCACCCGCATGTGGGGGACATTCGCGGACTGGGACTGTTGGCTGCCGTTGAGCCGGTTGCCGACCGCGAGAGCAAACGTCCCTTTGCCGCCGAACTGGAGGTAGCCGCACGGATCAGAAACAGGTTGGCCGACCTTGGTCTGATCACCCGCGTCTTGGAAAACGCCATCTGTCTGGCCCCACCGCTAATCATCGACGCCGACCAAACCGACTTCATCGTGGATGCCGTCACCACCGCCGTCACCGACGCGACAGCACATCTGCACTGACTTCCCGTCACACCTAGGAGCGAATAAACCATGTCCGAACGCGAGTACGGATTCGAAACCCGCCAGCTTCACGCGGGATTCACCCCCGACAGTGACTTCCACGCTGCGGCCCCACCGATCTATCAGACGACGGCTTTCGTCTTTCCCGATTTCGAAACCGCCAAGAACATCAACACCGTGGACGACCTGTCCTTCGACTACACCCGGATCGGAAACCCAACCCTGGAGTTTCTGGAAAACCGATTGGCCGACTTGGAAGGCGGTACGGCGGCCGTGGCTTTGGCTTCCGGGCAGGCGGCGACCGCAAACACCATCCTCAACCTCACACATGCGGGCGACAATGTGGTGGCATCCCGGACGGTCTACGGCGGCTCCTACAACCTGTTCGCCAACACCCTTCCGCGCCACGGGGTGACCGGACGTTTGGTTGACGCCGACGACCCGGCGAATGTGGCCGAAGCCATCGACGAAAACACCAAAGCCGTGTTCATCGAAACCATCGGAAATCCGGACCTGAATGTGGTCGATGTCGAACGCATCGCTGAGATTGCCCACCAGGCCAAGATTCCCCTCATCGCCGACAACACCTTCTCCACGCCCTATCTCTTCCAGCCATTCGAGCATGGGGTTGATATCTCGATTCACTCGGCCACCAAATTCATTGGCGGTCACGGCACCAGCATCGGTGGCCTGGTCGTGGACGGCGGCACCTTCGACTGGGGCAGCGGCAAGTTCCCCGACTTCACCGAACCCGATCCGAGCTACGGCGGAATCGTCCACTGGGATCGTTGGGGTGATTTCGAAGACCTCGGGAATGTGGCCTTCGCCTTCAAGCTGCGGCTTCATTACGTGCGCACTCTCGGCGCTGCGCTGAGCCCATTCAACGCCTTCCTCTTCATTCAGGGGCTGGAAACTCTCTCGCTGCGTATCGAACGGCAGGTCGCCAATGCGCAGGCCGTGGCCGATTTCCTCTCCCAGCACCGGCAAGTGGAATGGGTCAGCTATCCGGGGCTGCCGAGCAGCAAGTACTACGACCTCGCTCAGCGATACCTGCCTCGCGGGGCCGGTGCCGTGGTCGGCTTTGGGGTGAAAGGTGGACTCGCCGCGGCCAAAGAGTTCATCGAGTCACTCAAGGTGTTCACCTTTTTGGCCAACGTTGGAGACTCCCGCTCGCTGGTTTTGCATCCAGCCACCGTCACGCACTCTCAGCTCACCGAAGAACAGCAAATCGCTGCCGGGGTGCGCCCCGAACAGATCCGGCTGTCGGTGGGGACCGAAACGACCGACGATCTGCTGTGGGATCTAGGCCAGGCGTTGGAGAGGGTCTCCCTCAGTTAAGAAGCTGGGCGTCGGTCGATCAACGCTCCGATCGGCCGGCGCCCCCGCATGTCACCGCGCTGCGGCGAGATCACGGTTCAGTGAACGATGCGACATGACTCCAATGAGAGCTATCACCGTTCCGAACCCCGCCACCGTCCACAATCCGGCGGCATGACCGGCCAGGTCGATAAATGTCCCGGCGACGCTGGAACCAACCGACACCCCAATTCCGATCCCGGTGCCCATCCACGCCAAACCTTCAGTGATCCGGGCGGTCGGGACCAGCTGGCCGATGATGGTGTTCGCATTCGTCAGCGTGGGCGCAATCGTGGTGCCAAGCAACACCCCCAGCAAGCCCAACATCACCGCGTTTGACGCCAAGGGCAGCAGCAGACAGGTAGCGAAGAGCGCCAGCACACCGAACAAGAACCGCTGGTTCGAGGGGCTGGTCCAGGATCGGGCGCCATAGACGAAACCTGCGGTCCCGGACGCCAGTGAGAAGGCGGCCAAGATCACTCCTGACGCGGGGCGGACGTCCCACGCCGTCGCCGACGCCACCACGGAGACGTCGATCGACCCGAAAATCGCACCCAGGAGAACTCCGATGACGACCACGGATGTGACGCCCGGAATCATCAAGGCCAAAGACGGGTGTTGGTGCTCGCTGATGGCCTGGGGGGAAATGGGTGGTTCAGTGGCGCGTTGCGGATAGAAAAGGACCGCGCCCACCAGGGTGAACACCACCGAGGCGGCAACTCCTGCCACCGGATGTACCCAGGTGGCCAGCGCGGTGGCAAGCACCGGGCCGACGACGAAGTTCACCTCATCCAAGGCAGATTCCAGGGAGAACGCAGTGTGAAGCTGGTCGTCGTCGTCAAGCACGTAGTTCCAGCGTGCCCGCACTAATGCGCCAGGCGAACCGGCGGTGCCTCCTGCGATCAGCGCCGGAAGGAAGAGCGTCCAGATGGGTAAACCCGCCAAGGCAAAACCCGCCGTGAAGGCAAGCGCGATCGCCGACACCACGGTCGCCGGATACATCACCCGTCGCTGGCCGAAACGATCGACGAGCTTGGACAAGACCGCGGTGCCGACCGCCCAGGCGGTGACGTTGGTTGCCACGATGATGCCGGCCAGACGGTAGCTGCCATAGAGCGTCGACACCATCAGAACCAGCCCGAGCCCGGTCATGCCCGGCCCCGAGCGTGCGAGCAATCCGGCGGCTGAGAACTTCAGGGCGCCGGGTACACGGAGGATGTCTCGATAGCGGCGCACCGAGCGATTCTGTCACGGGTTTGGGCGGCAACCGATTCGGGGCTGGATCGGTCAGTCTTCTTCGTCGCGACATGGGCCCTTAACCGGGCTCTAACAACAACTGGCTAGAAATGGCAGAACGGAAAAGAGACACAAGGGAAAGGGGCGTCATGATTGCCAGCCGAACCATAAGCGGGCACAGCTATCAGTTCCATTCCCTGGTTGAGTTGCTCGCCAAGGCGACCCCGAAACGATCCGGGGACGAACTCGCCGGGTGCGCGGCAGGTTCGGAGGCCGAGCGTGCCGCGGCCGCTCAAGCTTTGGCCGATGTCGAACTGGTCACTTTCCTGAACGAAGCGGTCATCCCATATGAAAGTGACGAGGTAACCCGGCTGATTCTGGACTCACACTCCATGGACGCCTTCAACGCGGTTTCCCATCTGACGGTTGGGGGCCTGCGCGACTGGCTGCTGGAGGTTGCTGCCCGTCCCGATGCGGCTCAGGTGCTCGGATCGGTGGCTCCAGGGTTGACTCCCGAAATGGTGGCGGCGGTCAGCAAGATCATGCGCAACGCCGACCTCATCGCGGTGGCACGCGCCTGCCAGGTCACCGCCGGGTTTCGCACCAGCTTGGGATTGCCCGGCAGACTCGCTACTCGGCTTCAGCCCAATCACCCCACCGACGATCTGCGCGGCGTTGCCGCGTCCATCCTGGACGGGTTGCTGTTAGGGCAGGGCGATGCCGTGGTGGGGATCAATCCGGCCGGGGATTCGCCCCAGGCCAGTGCCGACCTTTTGAGCATGCTCGACAGCGTTCGGCGCAGCTATGACATTCCGATGCAGTCGTGTGTGTTGACCCACATCAGCACGACCATCGGTCTGATCGAAGCGGGTGCTCCGGTCGATTTGGTCTTTCAGTCGATTGGAGGCAGCCAAGCAACGAATGCGGCTTTCGGGGTCGATATTGCGATGCTGCGCGAAGGCTATGCCGCCGGGTTGTCGTTGGAACGCGGAACTGTCGGCAACAACGTGATGTATTTCGAAACCGGCCAAGGCTCCTCGCTGAGCGCTGGCGCCCACCTTGGAACCGGTGGGCTCCCGGTCGATCAGCAAACCCTCGAAGCGCGCGCCTACGGATTGGCTCGAGAGTTCTCGCCGCTGCTGGTCAACACGGTGGTGGGCTTTATCGGTCCGGAATACCTATACAACGGCAAACAGATCATTCGCGCCGGGCTGGAAGATCACTTCTGCGGAAAGCTCCTGGGTGTGCCTATGGGCGTTGACG
>CAYWIN010000034.1:0-7046 GCA_964458365.1 uncultured Propionibacteriaceae bacterium | reverse complement strand
CGCCGAGGCCGACTTTGACGACATGGACACCTTGTTGACACTGTTGGCTGCGGCAGGTGTGAACTTCGTCATCACGGTGCCTGGAGCCGATGACATCATGCTCGGCTATCAATCGTTGGCCTATCACGACGCATTGGTGATTCGGCACGCGCTCGGCTTGAAACCTGCTCCGGAGTTTGAATCGTGGTTGAAAGCCCAAGGCATCGCCGATGCTTTCGGCACAGTTCGTGGCCTGGAACTGGGATCATCTCGGCTGCGCGAGTTGGCAGGGGCGGTGGCGTGAGCACGGTCGCCGCCAGCGGCGGACGATTTGATCCCTGGGTGGGCCTTCGCGGTGCTACCCAGGCCCGGATCGGATTGGGGCGGTCAGGGATGAGCTTGCCCACCGCGGCCGTCCTCGAACTCCAGGCCTGTCTGGCCGCCGCCCGGGATTCCGTTCATCTTCCTTTGGATGTTGACGCGCTCGTTCCTGGCCTGCGCCAGATCGGGTTGGGCGAGCCCATCGTGACCCTCAGCAAAGCTCCTGATCGTGAGACCTACCTGCGCCGGCCCGATTTGGGACGGCTGCCGGCCAGCTTGACGGGGCTGCCGCACGGAGATTGGGATCTTGGCTTTCTGATCGCCGACGGGTTGTCCTCGGCAGCCGTGGCTCGCCACGCGGTCCCTGCACTGCGGGCCATCGTCGACGCCTTAGACGGTGAGCTTTCGTTGGCCCCTCCTGTGGTGGTCACCCAAGCCCGAGTGGCGGTGGCCGATGGAATCGGCCAGGCCATGGGTGTGCGCGCGATGTTGGTGCTGATTGGGGAGCGTCCCGGACTGTCGGTTGCCGACAGTTTGGGTGTCTACCTGACCTTTGACCCGCAACCTGGACGAACTGATGCGCAGCGAAACTGCATTTCGAACATTCATCCGCCGGAGGGTTTGAGCTATCAAGATGCCGCCCAGACGGCGGTGGCCTTGGTGCGCGGTGCCCACAAGTTGGGCTGCTCTGGTGTTGCGCTGAAAGCGGCCTCGCCGACCAGCGGGGTGTTGGCCGCCGACTGAATGACTTCTGGGGGCTGAAACCGCTGCATGCCAAGGTCAACGGTTTCAGCCCCCAGGACTTGCTCAGCTAGCGGAGGTTCGGCTGCATTGAGTGCGGCAGAACCCCCGCTGTGATCTGGTGGTCTACTCCTTGTCGTCCAATCCTCCGCTGAGTGCATATTCCTCTTCGGGTGAGAGCACCAGGCGGTGCCGTCCCCAGATTGCGAAGGCGATCAGGGCCAGCACGTAAAGCACCACCACGGTGTAGATGGCGATGGTGTACGCCGAATTGAGCAGCACCCCGATGAAGATTGCCAGCGAAACAACGCCAGCGATCACCGCGCCAGGAATGCCGAACGGGCTGACGTGTGGCCGGCGGGCTTCGGGGTGTTTGAGGCGCAGAATCACAAATGAACTCATCTGGAGCAGGTAGGAAACCACCGCGCCCCACACCGCGATATTCAGCACAACCGAACCGGCTTCCTTGCTGCCGTACTGGACCACCATTAGTGACAGGAATCCGATGAAGGCCCCCACGATGAGCGCCAAATACGGGGTATGCCGGGCACCGGTCAGGGACAACACTTTGGGGTAGTAACCCGCCCGGGACAGGGAATACATGTTGCGTCCGTAGGCAAACATGATTCCCTGAACGCTGGCCAGAAGGCCGATCAGTGCGAAAGCTGACAGTACAGCGGCGGCCTGTTCACCGATGATCGCCCGGAAGCCATCCAGGAGTGGCTCGGTGGCCGGCCCGATTGCGGCGGAGCCCAGCACGGCGGGATTCAGGACCACCACGATGGCCCCAGTGATCAGCAATGTGATCAGCCCGCCGCGACCAGCTCGAGGGATGTCCCGCTCGGGATTGTGGGCTTCTTCGGATGCCAGAGGGAGTTCCTCAATGCCGAGAAAGAGCCACATAGCGAACGGCATGGCGAACAGGATCGCGCCCAGGCCAAAGGGCAGGAACGCTGTGCCGCCCGCGGCCGGAGCAATGTCGAAAAGGGAAGCCAGGTTGACCTTGCCGGAGAAAGCCGCCATCACACCGAAGAGCACGAGGATGCCGACGGAAATGAAGGAGACCACGACGGCAAACTTGAACGACACGTGTGCCCCGGCCGCGTTGAGGGCAACAAATGCGACGTACAGCACAAGCCACCACACCCAGGCGAAACCGGCATCGACCAGGCTGAATCCGCCGCTGAGTGTCTTGACGATCTGGTCGGCGTACTGGCTGGAGTAGTAGATCACGACCGCAGTCGTCATCACGTACTCGATCGTCTCGGCGAGGCCGGTGATGAAACCACCCCAAGGGCCCATCGCTGCCCGTGCGAAGGAATAGGCACCACCGGTGTGGGGCATCGCCGCAGCCATTTCCGATATCGACTCAATCATCAGCACGTACATGGCGATCACGATCAGGGCCGCAATAGCAAAGCCGCCCCATCCGGCGGCTGCGATCCCGCCGTTCCATCCAGAAAAGTTGCCCGAGACGACGGCTGCGACGCCGATGCCCCACAGGCCCCAGAATCCCGCGGAGCGCTTGAGTTTCCGCTTGTCGAAATAGCCTTCTTCGGCTCTTTGGTAGGTGACGCCGGACACTTCCACCGGTTCGTCGTCGATCGTGGTGCTCATGCGAGTGGTCCTCTCGTGACTGCCTTGGCTCAGAGCGCAGAATCGACGCGGAGTTCGGCGTCGATGGGCGAACATTAGGCAGCCGGAGTGGTCCAAAATGGGGGGTCCCGTCGGGTTTACGGAGCTGTTACGCCATGCACCGAATTCGTAACATCGGCCGTCCGGTGCGCTAGCGTCACAGGAAAGAGCCACACCACCCAACGGAGGGCACCATGTCGACCTTCAACCTGCCGAATTGTGAGCTCGGTGTTGCTACCGCAGCCACCCAGATTGAGGGTGGCGACCTCGACACCAACTGGCATCGCTGGGCAGCGTCCGGTCGGATCAAGGATGGCTCGTCACCGGCACGGGCTGCCGACCACTGGAACCGGGTGGCTGAAGACATCGCACTGCTCGCCCAGATGGGCATCAAGCATTACCGGATGGGGATCGAGTGGGCCCGGGTCGAGCCTTCCCCGGGGGAATACGATGCCGAGGCACTGGCCCATTACCGCGACGAAGTTGCGGCCTTGCGTGCGTCCGGGATCGCCCCGTTAGTTACCTTGCACCATTTCAATCTGCCCGGATGGCTGGTTGATCGTGGTGGCTGGATGAGCGCCGACATGCTGGTTGCCTTCGGAGAGTTCACGCGCACCATGGTGACTGAGCTCAGCCCCTGGGTGGATGAGTGGATTCCGATCAATGAACCCAATGTGTATGCCTCGCATGGCTACCTGTGGGGCCAGTGGCCGCCGGGGGAGCATTCGCGTATCCATGCGATTCAGGCGATGCAGGCGCAGGCCGAGGTTCACATTTCTGCCTACCAGATCATTCACGCTTTGCAGCCTGAAGCGAAGGTGGGCACGGCAAACCATCTGCGGACCTTTGTCCCTGCCGATTCACGCAACCCTGCGCACCGTTTCGCGGCCTGGGCTAGCGACTATTTGTTCCAGAAGGTTTTGCTCAAAGCGATGAACACTGGTCGGTTCGGCTTTCCGTTCTATCAGCCGGGGGGAGTGATCCCTGGGCGGTATTACGACTTTCAGGGAATCAACTACTACACCCGTAGCACGGTCCGCTCTCTTGCTGACGCCGTGGCTGCCGACGCCCCGGTGAACGACCTGGGTTGGGAGATCTATCCCGAAGGTCTGGTGGAGGCCTGCCAGTGGGTCTATGAGGCTTACCCGGCTCCGATCTATATCACTGAGAATGGGACCTGTGACAACACGGACTCCTTTCGGTCGCGCTTCATTTATGATCACCTCGCCGCCATCGCCGGAAGCGATTTGCCGATCGAGCGGTATTACCACTGGTGCTTCACTGATAACTGGGAATGGGCCGAAGGTGAGGTGCCCCGATTTGGGCTTGTGGAGCTCGATTACCCCACCCAGCGACGGACCATCAAAGAATCTGGACGCTTCTTCGCCGACATCATTGCCGAACGTGGAGTGACCGAGGCGGCCTATCGCCGGTGGGTGGCTGAGCAGAGTTATCGAACGAGCGACTAGATTTCGATCGGACAGATCAGAGGCATCGCATCGGGGTGAAAGAGGGGATATCTGTGGGCGGGGGAAAGCCATCACCTTCGGCGGCGCTCGATCGTCGCAATAAATGGACCTTTGGGGTCGGCACGATTGGCCGGGACATGGTCTACACCCTGGTCGGGATGTACCTCATCTACTTCCTCAGTGATGTTCTCAAGGCCCCCAAGGTCGAGTTCCTGTGGGCCAGTTCTCTGATCCTGATCGCCCGCGTCTTTGACGCCTTCGTCGACATTCTCATGGGGGGCCTGGTCGACAACACCCGCACTCGCTGGGGGCAGTTCAAGCCATGGATTGCTGTGGGTGTCGTGGCATCGTCGGTCTTCACGATCTTGCTGTTCAGCGATCAGAATCCACATGGCAGCGGCTTTGTGGTGGGATTCGCGGTCATCTACCTCTTCTGGAGCCTGTCATGGACGGCGAATGACATCCCCTATTGGTCGATGATGCCTGCGCTGACCCTCGATCAGACGCAGCGCGGAAAGTTCGGCGCGCTAGCCAAGATCTTCGCCACTATCGGACTTTTCCTCGTCGTGATCGCGGTGATGCCAGTAACCAAGGCGCTGACGCCGATTCTGGGCTCGGCCGGCGCCTGGACCGCTTTTGCAGGCATGGTGGTGGTTGTCATGTTGTTGGGGCAGTCCGTCACCTTGATCGGCGTGAAAGAGCCCCATATTGTCACCACTCCCGAGCGCACCACGGTGAGGGATGTGTTTCGGGCCGTTTTCGGCAACGACCAATTGCTGTGGACAGCCGTGGCAATGGTGCTGTTCATGACCGGTTACCTCACTACCACGACCTTTGGTACTTACTACTTCAAGTACATCTATCTGAACCAAGATATGTACTCGCCGTTCGGTGCGGTTCTGGTGGCAAGCCAGCTTTTGGGGTATGCCATCTTTCCTGCGCTCGCCCGGCGGTTCCCGCGGAAGGTTCTTTTCCGGGCCGCTATTGCGCTGATCCTGGTTGGCTACCTGATCTTCTTCTTCAGCCCGGTTCACATTGGATTCATTGCGGTTGCGGGTCTGCTGATCTTCATCGGCGATGCATTCGTGACGATCCTGATGCTGGTGTTCTTGACCGACACCATCGAATACGGCCAGCTGAAGCTTGGCCGCCGCAATGGCTCGGTGACTTTCGCCCTGCAGCCCTTCATCAACAAAATGGGGGCAGCGCTTTCCACACAGATCGTCGCGATACTGCTCGTCGTCGCGGCGGTGAACCCCGATAACCCTGCCGCGACCACTCCGGCAGGAATCTTGACCATCAAGCTCGGCATGCTGGTATTGCCACCAGTCCTGATTGTGATCAGTTACCTGATCTACCGTGCCAAATATCGCATCGACGAAGCGACTTACGCCCAGATCGTTGCCGAACTGAAAGATCAAGGTCAGGTGCATTGACCTGGGGCCCGGTCTGGCCCTGCGTATACAGCCGATAGGATCGCTGCGGAAGGGATCCGGGAATGCCGAAAGTTGTTGATTACGCACAGCGGCGCTCTGAGATCGTCGAAGCGCTCCTGGAATTGATCGCCGATCAAGGAATGAGCGCGGCCACTTCCCGGAACTTGGCTAGCCACCTGGGGGTTTCGAACGGGGCGCTGTGGCGCTACTTCCGTGGCAAAGACGATCTGCTTGCCGCAACCTACGCTCGAGTCTTCGAAAAGTCGGATCGCCGAGTGGAAGACGCGATTGCCGGACGAACCGGGCTGGATGCCGTCATGGCCATGCTGAGCACCTTCCTTCCCACCACCCCGGAGCTGAAGGATGAAGCCAAGGTTGTCTTGGCGTTCTGGGGGGTTGCGGCGATGAATCCCCAGCATGGTGGGCTAGGCACCCCGGAAACCGACAAGTGGGTGGGGGTCTTTACCTCTCTCATTGAGCAGGCGGTTGCCAGCCATGAGTTGCGCCCCGATACTCCGGCGCAGGCGTTGGCTTCGGTGCTGATGAGCGTGGGCATGAACGCCCAGGTTGAGTACGTTTTCCGCGAAGACGATGGCAGTGCACAGGCTGCGCACGTCCGTCGTTTGTTGGATTCCTATCGAGTCTGAGCGGCGCGCTCTCGGCCTGCTCTGGCCTCCTCACCGGCCCTCTGGGCGAGTGAAACACGACCGATACATGGCCGAAACCGTTGGTGTACGTACGTTCATTAACGTCTTCGATGTGATCGAGATCCGAGGATGTGTCCGATCCGGAACCAAAGGTCTAGGAGGAAAAGACATGTCGGAAACTGAGATTTCGTTCCTGTACTTGAGCGAACCGGACGCGATCGCTGCGGGGGTCACGGATATGCCCAAGTGCGTTGAGGCGATGGATGAAACCTTGCAGCTGCTGCAAAAGGGTGACTACCGGATGGCTGGCCGGGAGGGTGATTCGCACGGCGCGATGATGCTGTTCCCCGAAACTTCCGAGTTCCCCAATATGCCCACTGATGGTCCGGACCGTCGCTTCATGGCGATGCCGGCCTACCTGGGTGGCAGCTTCGATAACGCTGGCGTGAAGTGGTACGGCTCTAACGTTGAGAATCGCGAAAAGGGTCTGCCCCGCTCGATCCTGATGTTCACCTTGAATGACAAGGAAACCGGCGCGCCAACCATGTTCATGTCGGCCAACCTGCTTTCGGCCTACCGGACCGGTGCGGTCCCCGGTGTCGGCGCGAAGTACCTTGCCCCCGAAGGTGCCGAGGTTGTCTCGATCATCGGCCCCGGCGTGATGGGTAAGACCGGCCTGGAGGCCTACGCCGCCGTACGTCCCATCAAGAAGGCTCAGGTCTATGGCCGACGTCGCGTGACGTCGGAGGCCTACGCAGAGTGGGCTGCTGAGCGTCTGCCCGGCATCGAAATCGTCATCTGCGACTCCTTGGAGGAGT
>CAYWIN010000033.1:0-13112 GCA_964458365.1 uncultured Propionibacteriaceae bacterium | reverse complement strand
CAACTACACCGCCTACCACATCGGTTTGGACGCGACCGCACCCTGCGTGGCCGATGTCACCAAGCTCTCCTTCGCCGGGTCCGATCCGAAACTGACGTCGGTCACGATCGGGGAATCCGCTTTTGCCCAGACCAGCCCGACCGCACCGAACCAACTCACCAGCGTCACATTCCCCACCGGGATCACTGAACTGACCATCGGGAAAGGAGCCTTTGCTCAGTCCACCAGCAACGGCAGCAACACCTTGCACACCGTGGCCCTGCCCAGCACTCTGACCGGCGTCGCCATCGACGAATCGGCCTTCGCTCAAAGCGTCATCGAAGGCCCAGGAGACAACGCGCTGAGTGGGATCACGATCCCCAGTGGGGTGACGAGCTTGCAGATTGGCATGAGCGCCTTCGCCCAAACGTCCGTTGCTGGCGACAACGCCCTCACGAAGGCCGAGATTCTCGGTGGGGGCAGCTACCAATTCATCGGCCCGTCAGCTTTCGAACAAACGGCCGACGACGGGCAGAACGCTCTAACCACCGTCACCTTCCCCTCGTCAACCAAGAAGCTTGAAATACAGGGACGCGCATTCCGGCAGAGTGCGGGCACTTCGACCGCCCTCACCACTATCAATTTCCCGAGCGGACTCACCTTCTTGAGCCTTCAGGACCAGAGCTTCGAGCAGGTAAGCGCCGGTGAGGTGACACTTTCAACGCTCGCTTTTCCCTCCCACTTGCCTGAGCTACAAATCGGGGCCTCCGCTTTCGCCCAAACCAACACTGGGTCCGGCGACACAGCGCTGCGTAGCGTCACCTTCCCCCAAATAGCCACCACCGTGGCGATTTTCGGCAACGGTTTCGCCCAGCAAGCGGGGCACAACTGCACGCTGAAAACCATCAGCTTCCCGCAATCGCTTAGCTACGGGTTGTTTGTCACGCGCGGGGCCTTCCACCAAACTGCTGGGGGGTCAACCGCACTCGCCACAGTGACCTTTCCCGATAGCAGCCCCTTCCTGGCAATCGACGCCGAAGTTTTCGCTCAACAGGGCGAACAAACCACCCTGGCCAATGTCACTTTCCCGGCTTCGGTAGAAACCTTGTATGTCGACTCCCAAGCTTTTGCGCAGACCGGCGGAGCCTCAGCGCTGCGCCAAATTCTCTTCCCCTTCAGCACCCCGCCGTCTGGCGGTTCCTGGTTCGCCTCCGACATCGTTGGGAACGCAACCCATGTTTCGTGGCTGTGGTTCGGCCCTGATCAGGCCAACCTCAAAAACTGGCCACTGCTTGAGCTGAAGTCCGTCAGCGTGAAGGCGCAGTCCGCCGTCCACCCAGCAAGTCCGGCCTCGAATCCTGACCAACCACTGGTGGGCTACCGGACCCTGAGCTTTGCGAATGTGCCCGGACAGGTGTCCACCCTGTACGTCTACCGCGACGGTCAATCACTGTCCAGCCCGCTGTCTGGACAGACATCCACCATTGGCCCAATAGCCAGCGGTGGCGGGTTCAACTTCACGTTGGCCAGCGCTCACGAGTCGGGAAAGACCTTCCTGGGTTGGTGCACCACTCCCGTCACCGGAAACGGATCCTGCGGCGGGATACTGCTCACCGCAGGCATGAGCGGGCATCTGAGCGCCAATGCTCAACTGTGGGCCGCCTGGCGAACCTCCACCCCACGCCACAATGGCGAAGGGCTAGCCTCCACCGGTGCGGACGGATTCGCCCCCATCCTGGCGATCGCACTCGGCTTGCTCGCTGTTGGCCTGGCCATGAAGTTGCGGCATCGCAGAGCCTAACGAGCCAACCCTCCGATGCCGGATTGAGCGACGATCCGCGATAGGCTGCCCCGGCATGCGGATGAGCCAATAACGGCTACGCCGATGCGAGCACAACGACACCGCGTCCGGACGGGGAGCGCAGAGATGGCGAGCGAGAAGGCCAAAGAGCTAGCTGCAAAGCAAAAGGCCGAGTTGAAGGCGGCCAAGGCCGCCAAGAAGAACTCCAAGGACCCCAAAGACTGGCCGTGGTACCGCCAAATCTGGCAGACCTACAAGATGACGGCCGAGGTTGACGACAAGCTCAACATCTACCTGATCGCCGCATTCTTGGGCGTCGCAATCGTGCTCAGCTTGGTGGGCATTTGGGCCCCACCATTCTGGATGTGGTTGATTTTGGGTGTCACCGGCGGGCTGACCGCTGCGCTGTGGATTTTGGTGCAGCGTTCCAAGAAGTCCACCTACATTCGCTACGAAGGTCAACCAGGCTCGGCTGAAGTGGCCCTGATGATGCTGAACTCCAAGAAGTGGGAGTACACCGCCGTCATCACGGCCAACCGACAGCTTGACGCCGTCCACCGGGCGGTCGGCCCCGGTGGCATCGTTTTGGTGGCCGAAGGACAGCCAGCCCGAGTCAAGACGCTGCTGAATAGCGAAGTGAAGAAGCACGAGCAGCTTTCCTACGGTGTGCCCGTTGTCACGGTAATGATGGGCGATGCCGATGGCCAAGTGCCGCTGTCGAAGCTTGCCGACTACATCACGAAGCTGCCCAAGAAGCTCTCTGCGGCCCAGATCAAAGACATCAAGGCCCGTCTGCGCGCCTTGGATGCGGTACGCCCCAAAGCCCCGATTCCGCGCGGCCCACTGCCGAACGGGAAAGGGATCGGTCGCGCGCTGCGCGGGCGCTGATCGTAGTTCCCTGGCGTTCCGAGTTCGCACGCTGATCGATGGTCTGAGCACGAGGCCTTCCCTGGGCCGCGCAACGGACGTCGTAACCAGAAGGACGAACCCATGGCACACCTGCTGGGAGCCGAATCGCTACATCTGGAATACCCCACCAGGGTTGTCTTCGACGCAGTGACCGTTGGAGTGAACGAGGGCGACCGAATCGGCATCGTCGGACGCAACGGCGATGGCAAATCCTCACTGCTGGGGATGCTCTCCGGCCGGATCGAACCCGACTCTGGCCGGGTGACCCGGCGCGGCGGCGTGCGGATGGGCGTACTCGATCAGTCCGACACCCTCGAGGACGACCACCAGGTGGGCTACACCATTGTTGGTGACCGTCCCGAGCACGAATGGGCAGGCGATCCGAAGATCCGAGATGTCATAGCCGGGCTCGTCCCTGATCTGGGCTGGGATGCCCGAATCGGTACCCTTTCCGGCGGCCAACGGCGCCGAGTCGCATTGGCAACGCTCCTGGTCGGCGAGTGGGACATCATCGCGCTAGACGAACCCACCAACCATCTTGACGTCGAGGGCATCTCCTGGCTGGCCGGACACTTGAAGACCCGGTGGTCACGCAATGCGGGCGGCTTACTGCTCGTCACTCACGATCGCTGGTTCCTCGACGAGGTCGCCAACGCCACCTGGGAGGTCCACGACCGGATCGTGGAGTCCTTTGAAGGTGGCTACGCCGCCTACGTGCTGCAAAGGGTAGAACGCGACCGGCAGGCGGCCGCGGTCGAGGCCAAGCGGCAAAACCTGATGCGAAAAGAACTCGCTTGGCTGCGTCGTGGTGCGCCAGCCCGAACCTCCAAACCCAAGTTCCGCATGGACGCCGCCACGCAGCTCATCGAGGACGTTCCACCGCCCCGCGACCGACTGGAACTTTCCCGCCTCGCCGTTGCCCGACTCGGCAAAGACGTCGTAGATCTGCTCGACGCCGGGGTGTCGTTCGACGATCGCGAGGTGTTGCGGAACATCGAATGGCGTATTGCCCCCGGCGAGCGCACCGCGATACTGGGCGCGAACGGGGCAGGAAAATCCACCCTGCTCGGCCTGATCGCGGGGACGGTCAAGCCGACGTCCGGCCGGGTCAAACGAGGCAAGACGGTCAAACTTGGCGTGCTCGACCAGCAGTTTCGCGAACTGGACGAGATCGCCGGTGACCTGGTGCGGGATGTACTCGCCCAACTGAAAACCAGCTACGTCGTCGACGGCAAAGAACTCACCCCCGCGCAACTACTCGAACGGCTGGGCTTCGCCCGCGAGCATCTCTCCGCACGGGTCGCCGAGCTTTCCGGCGGCCAAAAGCGCCGCTTGCAGCTCCTGCTCGTCCTGCTGTCTGAGCCCAACCTGATCGTCCTCGATGAGCCATCAAACGATGTCGACACCGACATGCTCGCCGCCATGGAAGACCTCTTCGATTCCTGGCCTGGCACGCTCTTGGTGGTTTCCCACGACCGTTACCTCGTCGAACGCATCACCGATCAGCAGTACGCGATCCTCGATGGCGAACTGCGTCACCTTCCCGGTGGCATAGACCAGTACCTGCAGCTGCGTAAAAACGCCCCAATGACGGCCACCTCCAACGTTTCGGCTCCGGTCTCGTCACCCACCAAACCCGCCATGTCCCGCGCCGATGAACGCGCCGCCCGCAAGGAACTCGCCGCCACCGAACGAAAGATCGAGCGGCTCGCCGCGCAGGTCGCCGAGACTCATCAGCGAATGGCGGATCACGACCAGAGCGACTATGCCGGCCTCGAACGGCTCAACGACGAAGTGCGCCAAGCCGAAGCCCAAACCGCGTCGTTGGAAGAACGCTGGTTCGAGCTGACCGAACTGCTTGACGGCTCTGGACACGAATAGTCCCAGGCCACCGGCCTCACAACGCACCTCGGCGGCAGCCAGAGCGCACCAGCCGCTGCTAGCCTGCGCGAGTGACCAGCTTCACCAAGCAGCGCCGCAACGCACCACCAGGGTTTTTCGCGGTGGAAGCGGCAGGATTGCGCTGGCTGGCAGTGCCTGGTGGTGTCGATGTCGCCGAGGTCATCGACGTCACAGCCGACACGATCACCGTCGGCAGAATCGTCGAAGCCGCACCCACTGCAGCCACAGCTGGCAGATTCGGACGCCAACTCGCTGTCACCCACGATGCCGGAGCAGATTCCTTCGGCAGCGGGCCACCTGGCTGGTCTGGCGATGGTTTTATCGGAGATGCGCCGCTGAGTTTACGGCCTGACCACCTGTGGGGCCGGTTCTACGCCGAACAGCGCGTACTGCCCTATGCCCGTCACGCGGCCCAACGCGGCGCGCTGGACTCGGCCGGACTCGATGTGATCGAAGCACTCAGCGAACGTCTGATCGCCGGGGAATTCGACGACGCGGCTCCCCCGGCACGCATCCACGGCGATCTCTGGTCAGGAAACGTCCTGTTCACCAAAACGTCGGCGGCACTGATCGATCCGGCTGCGCATGGCGGTCACCGGATCACCGATCTGGCCATGCTGGACCTTTTCGGTCTCAGCCACCTGCCCGAGGCCTTCTCCGCCTACCAAGACACCAGCCCATGGCTTGATGCCTCGTGGCGAGAGCTCATTAGCCTCCACCAGATTCATCCACTCTTGGTTCATGCCGTGCTCTTCGGCGGCGGCTACGGATCCCGTGCCGTTCGCTGTGCCGAGAAATACTGAGCACAGGCAAGAACTGGGCTCTGCAGCCCGGTGGTGAATGATCAATCAGCCGATTCGGCGAAAGTCGCCAGAATCGTCTTCGTCGTCGGAATAGCGGCTCGCCAGATCACCGTATTGGTCATCTTCGACTTGCTCTACTTCCTCGACGTCAGCGGCGTCAGATTCGCCGCGAAGTTCTTTCTCCAGTGACGAGAAGTCGGTGGAGTATGAACGGTACTTGAGGTCGCGAGCGACCTTAGTCTGCTTTGCTTTAGCACGGCCGCGCCCCATCGGTCGGGTCAGCCCCCTCGCCTGTCATGCGGTCGAGCCGCTACTGAGATTCGTGTTTCGTCGTGAGGCCAAGGGTACCTAATCGCGCGACGTTCGCAAAGACGCGACGCGTTAGCGGGACAGGTGTGCACCGACAAGTTTGACGCTGGCCGCCGCTTCAGGGGCGGGTTCGGTCGTCCCCAAGGTCCAAGACGCAATCCCGGCAGCTTGAAAGAGCTCGTGAGCCGGCGCCACGGATGATTCGGGCACCACCAGCACCATCCCTACGCCCTGATTCAGCGTCGCCTCTTGATCAGGCTGCGAAATCTGGCCAAGACTTTGCACCACCTGGAACACGGCTGGAGGCATCCAGGTGCTCCGGTCGACTGTGGCCGATATCCCGGCGGGCAACACCCGAACCAGATTGTTGGCCAGCCCGCCACCAGTAATGTGACTCACCGCGTGAACCTCAATGGCGTGAATCGCTGCCAACAAGTCCTTGGCGTAGACCCGCGTCGGAGTCAGAAGCTCCTCCCCCAACGTCCGCCCAAACTCCGGGACCTGTCGATCCAGACTCCAACCGGCATCGCCGAAGACCTTGCGCACGAGCGAATAGCCGTTCGAATGCAGCCCGGAAGACGCCAAGGCCAGCAAGACATCGCCGGCCTGCACCCGGCCTGGGCCAAGGATCGAATCCGCCTCAACGACACCAGTGGTCGCCCCGGCCATGTCGAACTCGTCGACGCCCAGCAGTCCAGGATGCTCGGCAGTTTCTCCGCCCAACAGTGCGGCACCGGCCGCTTCACAAGCCGCAGCGATACCCCCCACGATGGCCGCGATGCGTTCAGGAACGACTTTGCCGCAGGCGATGTAGTCGGTGACAAACAGTGGCTCGGCGCCCGTCACGACCAGGTCGTCGACCAGCATTCCGATCAAATCCCAGCCGATGGTGTCATAGACGCCTAGTGCTTGAGCGATGGCCACCTTGGTGCCCACCCCGTCGGTGGACGTAGCCAAGACCGGATGCCGGTAACGAGCCAACGCCGAAGCATCGAAGAAGCCCGCGAATCCCCCCAGTCCGCCCATCACTTCCGGACGGTGGCTGCGAGCAACCGCGGCCTTCATCAGTTCGACGGCGCGATCACCGGCCTCGATATCGACCCCGGCTGCCGCGTACGCGCTCTGACTAGCCATGTGTGGTCTCCAATCCCATATGTGCTGCGCGATCGGCGGGGATCGGCACCGGATAGTCGCCGTCAAAACAGGCCCGACAAAGCTTCTTCATCGGACGCCCCGTGGAGGCCACCAGGCCTTCCAAGGTGATGTACGCCAACGAATCTGCCCCAATGGAACGGCAAATCTCTTCTTCACTCAGCCCTGGAGCAATGAGCTCTGCGCGGGTGGCAAAGTCGATCCCAAAGAAGCACGGCCACTGCACGGGCGGGGAGGCGATTCTGACGTGAACCTCAGCGGCGCCAGCCTCGCGCAGCATCTTCACCAAAGCCCGCTGGGTGTTACCTCGGACGATGGAGTCGTCCACAACGACCAGGCGTTTGCCTTCGATCATGTCGCGGATCGGATTCAATTTGAGTCGAATGCCGAGCTGGCGAATCGTCTGTGATGGCTGAATGAAAGTGCGGCCCACATAGGAGTTCTTGACCAAGCCCATCCCGAAGGGAATGCCGGAGGCTTCGGCATAGCCGATGGCCGACGGAGTTCCCGACTCGGGGGTGGGAATCACCAGGTCGGCATCAACCGGCGCTTCCATCGCCAGCGTCCGGCCAATCTCCACCCGGGCGGCGTGCACGCGTCGTCCCGCAATGACGGTGTCAGGCCGAGCCAAATAGACATATTCGAAGAGGCAGCCTTTGGGCTGAGCTTCAGCGAAACGCGCGCTGTTCAGGCCCGACTCGTCGATCCAGACCATTTCGCCGGGCTCAACTTCCCGGATGAAGGTGGCCCCCACAATGTCGAGTGCGGCCGTCTCGCTGGCGACAACCCAGCCGTTCTCCAATCGGCCCAAGACCAACGGATGAATACCTTGCGGGTCACGTGCGGCGAAAAGAGTCTCCTCGTTGCAAAAGACCAAACAGAATGCACCGGTCAGCCGGGGCAGCACTTCCATCGCACCTTCGCGAAGCCCCTTCGCCCCATGGACGGTGAGCAGCGCGGTGACCAAAGCGGTGTCTGACGTCGAATCCATTCGGTTCTTGCGCGGAACCTCAGGCGCGTCAGCCGACGTTTCCAGCCAGCTTTGCAGCTCATCGGTGTTGGTCAAATTGCCGTTGTGTGCCAGGGCAATCCCGTAATCCGGCGTGCCCCGGAAGGTCGGCTGGGCGTTGCTCCAGGTGCTGGCCCCGGTGGTCGAATAGCGGCAATGACCGACGGCCAAGTGCCCGGTCAGCGAGTTGAGCGTTGGCTCGTCGAAAACTTGCGAGACCAGACCCATGTCTTTGAAGACCATGATCCGCTCGCCATTGCTGACGGCGATCCCGGCCGATTCCTGGCCTCGATGCTGCAACGCGTAGAGACCGAAGTAGCTCAGCTTGGCTACTTCTTCTCCTGGCGCCCAGACCCCGAACACTCCACAGGCGTCACGCGGTCCCGGATCGTCGAGATATGAGTCATCACCCGGGCTCTGCACGCCCTAACTCTACCGGCGCACAGTGAGGTGGGCGAATGCGCCCACCTCACTGCACCAGAAAGGTCACAACGAAGCCGGAATCGCGTTCGGGGAAGCCACGGCGCTGCTTCCCCGAACGTAGCTGCGATTCCTACTTCACTTTGGCGGTGGCCCGAGAAACCACTGCCTTGGCGACGTAGCCTGTCTTGGACGCCACCACGCGGACGGTGATCTTCTTCTTGCGATCCGACTTGCTCAGCTTGTAGGCCGACTTCGTCGCACCCTTGATTGCCTTGCCCGAGCGGTACCACTGGTAGGTGAACCGATCTGGCGCAGGCGACCACGCACCGACATAAACACGCAGGGTGTTCTTCACCTTGGCGGTACCTCTGATGAGCGGAACCTTCGCCACGAAGGTGCCCATCGGGACAGTCAGGGTCGCATCGGAGGCGCTTGCCGCCGATGCATAGCCGGCGGCTTCGCCGGAAACCTTGACCGAGAGCTTCTTGCCCGCATCCAACCCGACCACCGTGTAGGTGGGGGCGGTGGCGCCACTGATCGCAGCACCGGAGCGATACCACTGGTAGGTCAGTGTCGGCGACACCGGCGCCCACGTCCCGGCCGAGGCGGTCAGCACCGCGCCGATCCGAGGCGTGCCGGTCACGGTCGGCTTCGGCACCGTAGTGAAGGTGCCCAGGCCCACCACCTTGGCTGGCTCAGACATTGCCGTCGCCTTGGTGTAGCCATCTTTGATGGCCGTCACCTGCACGGAGATGATCTGTCCGGCATCTGCAGAAACCAGCTCATAGGTCGCCTGGGTGGCTCCCTCGATGGCAACCGCGTTGCGCTTCCACTGATAGGTGAAGGAATCCGGCTTGGGACTCCAATGCCCCTCCTCGGCGGTGAGTGTTGCCCCCACCACCACATCGCCGGTGACCTCGATTTGAGACGGGGCCGTGATGCGCCCGGCAGGCGACACTTCGACCGGATCGGAAGCCAACGGGCTCGGCGTTTGATAGCCATCCCGGCTTCCGGTCAGCTTGACCACGACGGCCTTGCCCAAATCCTCGGAGGTCAGCGTGTACGTGCTGGCATCCGCATCGGGAATCGGCTCACCGTCGCGGTACCACTGGTACGACCAGCTGGTCGGCGTCGGGCTCCAGGAACCTGGACGGGCCGTCAAGACTGCGCCCACATTGGACTGGCCCGAAATCGTGGGGTTCTCCGTCACGAAGGTGCCTTCAGCGACCACGGTTGAACTCGTCGATTCGATGGTTGCTGGTGTGTAGCCAGCTTTGGTGGCTGTCACCTTGACGGTGACGATCTGTCCCTTGTCGGCAGCAGTGAGGGCGTAACTCGCTTTGTCCGCACCACTGATTGCCGAACCGGCCCGATACCACTGGTAGCTCAAACTCGTCGGCGTGGGTGCCCAGCTGCCCGGGTTAGCGGTCAGGGTCTTACCGACCACCAAGTCACCATCCACCGTGACCTGGGCCGGAGGCGTGAAGTGCGCCTCGGGCACCTGCCCGGTAGCCAACGAAGTCACAGTCACAGGAGCGAACCCCGGCGTTTCACCAGTCACCGAAACCGTGATCGCTTTACCAACATCAGCCAGCGTCACCTGATAAGTAGCCGCATTAGCATCGTCGATGGCCTTCCCATCACGCTTCCACTGAATCGTCACCGTCGCAGGAACCGGCGCCCACGTCCCCGGCGTCACCGTCAACGTCGCACCAACTTCAGCATCCCCAGCAACCTGAGGAACAGCCGTCACGAAACTCGCCGGCGCAACCGGATCGACAGCAGCCGAAACCATCGTCACCGGAGTGAAGCCCGGCTTGGTCGCCACGACACGAACCGTCACAACCTTGCCCATATCTTCAGCAGCCAACACATGCGTCGCGTTCGTCTCACCATCAATCGCAACACCAGCCCGCAACCACTGATAACTCAACTCCACCGGTGCCGGACCCCACATACCCGGATCCGCAGTCAAAGTCTGACCCACCACGAAATCACCAGTCACCACAATCTGACTGGGCTGAGTCAACGTGCCCGCAGCAACCACACTCGTCGCCTGAGAAGACACCGTCTTATCGGCATAACCATCCAAAGTGCCACTCACATTGACCGTGATCGCCTTACCAACCTGAGCATCACCCAAAACAAGAGTGGGTTCAGTAGCCCGATCAATAGCAACACCATCGGCGTACCACTGATACGTCACCACCGCCGGCACCGGAGACCACACACCCGCCGACGCAGTCAAAGTCGACCCCATCACCGCGTTACCACTAATCACCGGAACCGGCGCCGTCATGCTGTTAGCCACAACCCGATCACCCGCAGGCGAAGAAATCACCGCATCAGTGAACCCAGCCTTAACCGCCACGGCCTTCACCGTCACAACCGTGTTCACATCACCAGCAACCAACGTGTATGACGCACCCGTAGCAAGCGGAATCGGATCCGAACCCCGGAACCACTGATACGAAACCGAATCCGGCACCGGAGCCCACGCAGGCACCTGAGCCGTCAACGTCCTCCCCACCGCAAGCTCACCAACAACATCCACCTGCGACGGACCAGAGAACGAACCCGCAACCACCGTGTCCGTCACACCAGAATCAACAAAAGCCGTCTCATACCCATCCAAAGACCCCGTAACCCGCACCGAAATCTTCTGACCAATATCGTCAACACCCAACAGATAGTTACTACCCGTCGCGCCATCAATCACCACACCATTGCGCAACCACTGCCAACTCAAAGACGCCACCGGCGACCACGAACCAACCGAACCACGCAACACATGACCAAACTCAGCCATCCCCGACACCTGCGGCGTCGCCGATTCGAATGTCCCCGGCCCAGCAGTCGTTCCCAATCCCGACGTTGCTGATGCCGGGTCGAAACCGAATTTGGTCGCGGTCACTGTGACGGTGACAAGTCGGCCGTTGTCGGCTGGCGTCAGGGTGTAAGCCGGCGACGTCGCACCACTAATCGCCATACCATCACGCAACCACTGATAACTGATCGAATCCGGCGTCGGAGCCCACGAACCAGGATCAGCCGTCAATGTCTTACCCACCTGCGGGTCGCCAGTGACACTGGGCTGGCTTGGACCAACGAGCTTGCCCGGCGGAACAAAGGTCGTCCACGAGGAGTACCTGGTGGTCGTCTGGTAGCCCGAGACAGTAGCGGTCTGAGAAACCGAGAGACGAGTTCCTACGTCGGCAACGGTGATCGAGTAATACGAGAACCCTGCACCCGGGATCGCCGCACCATCGCGGTACCACTGATAGCTCCACGAGGGCGGCATCGGATCCCACGTTCCTGGTTCAATCGTGAGGGTCGACCCGAGTCTGACGTCTCCCAGCACCCGCGGATTGGTGCCGGCCATTGGCGCAGCAGCCACCGTGTGGGGGGCAGAAACCACAATTCCGTCCGCGTATCCCGGCGAGTGACCGGAGACCTGCACCGATACAGAGTGCCCTGCGTCGAGCGGCATCAACTGATAACTCGACGCCTCAGCGCCCGGAATGGGTTGACCGTCGAGTAGCCACTGGAAGGCGTACGTCTGCGGGGCAGGTGACCAGGTTCCGTGGTCAACGCTCAGAGATTGACCCACCACATACTCTCCGGTCACGTCCACAGTCTTCGGCACCCCGAAGGTACCTTCAGCCACCTTGGCGGTTGCCGCAGAAGTCTGGGTCAATGATTCGTAGCCAAAAGCAGCACCGGTCACCGCAACCGTGATGACCCGATCCTTTTCCTCAGACGTCACGGTGAACGACGCCTGGGTGGCATTCGGAATGGGATTGCCATCGCGATACCACTGATAGGTCATCTGCTCGGGAGCCGGAGACCAGCTGCCCGCATCAACCATCAACGTCTCGCCGACCTTGGCCGCACCCGAAATCGTTGGGGTGGAGGCAGTGAAGGTGTGGTAGGCGGCGGTGACCAGGATCACACCGGAGAACATCACGTTTCCCGTGTCGGGGTTCAGACTCGAGAAACTAATCAGGTAGCTTCCTGGATCCGTCGCGGTGAGTTCGCCTGCTTGCTCTGAGATTCCGGCCGGCAAAGGCGTCCCCAAAGTGGGAACCTCGCCCGTCACGGTCTTGACCGGGATCGCCATCGCCACGTTCGGAACGGCCGCCATGGTGATTGCCTGGTCCTGGGCCTCGAGTACCGCGAAGGGGTAATTCGGCAAAGCGGCCAGCGGACTCAAATCGGCAATCTTGTTTTGCCGAATCTCCAGGCTGTTCAGCATCGTGAAACTCTGAACCGGCGAGATGTCGCTGATCTGGTTACCCGAGACATCAAGCGACACCACAAGCTTGAAACCCGTAAGTGGTGCAAGTGAGGTGATCTGGTTGTTGGCCGCGTCCAGAGTCATCAATCGATAGGTCAACCCACTCAGCGGAGTCAGGTCACTGATCCGGTTGTTGCGAATCGAGAGCGTGCTCAACCCCGTCATCCGTTCAACGCCAGCCAACGACGTCAACCAGTTGTTCGACACATCGACCGTGGCGATCTTGGATCGGTTCGCGCTGAACACGTTCACTGTGGTCAATCGGTTGTTCGCCACATTGAGGGTTCGAAGCCTGGTCAGGTTCTGCACCGGCGCGATGCTGGTCAGCTGGTTTTCCGGCGCCGACAGCTCCATCAAGGCGGGCAGAGTGGCCACAGGATCAATGCTGGTCAATTCGTTGTTGCCGATTCGGATCGTCTTCAGCGCGGGCTTGTTTGCCAACGGGCTGAGATCTGAAACATGGTTGTCGCTGAGATCCACCGACTCCAGCAGGGGCATATTTTGCAGCGGAGTGAGGTCTCTGATCTC
>CAYWIN010000032.1:0-13140 GCA_964458365.1 uncultured Propionibacteriaceae bacterium | reverse complement strand
GACCAGAAGTGCCTGGACGGTCCCGTCCCATGGGCTGGGTAACTCAACGAGTGACTTGGCCGTTTCGATCTCAACGATCACTTGGTTCACGCTGACCGGGTCGCCAGGGGCAACCAACCAGCGCACGATCTCGGCTTCCTGGAGGCCTTCTCCAGGGTCCGGGAGGGCAAATTCGGGCATAGGTGGTCCTCACCAGTTCAGGGATTGATCGACAGCGTGCAAGACCCGATCAAGATCGGGCAGGTAGCCGTCCTCGACACGGGAGGGCGGGTACGGAATGTCGGCGGCCCCAACGCGCAAGACCGGGGCATCGAGCTCGTAGAAGCATTCGGTTTGGATTCGGGCGGCGAGTTCGGCGCCGAGACCCAAAGTTGTGACGGCCTCGTGCACCACGATGGCTCGTCCTGTGCGGCGGACCGAGGCCATGATGGCCGCGTCGTCTAAGGGAGAGAGCGATCGCAGGTCGAGAACCTCGAGGTCGATCCCTTCTTCGGCAGCGACTAGAGCGGCTTCCAGGCAGGTGCGAACCATCGGCCCGTAGGCGAGCACAGTGACCTTCTTGCCGGGCTTGACGACCCGGGCCGAATAGAGCGATAGATCGGCTGAGTGCTGGGTGAGGTCGACCTCGCCTTTGTCGTGGTAGCGCCGCTTTGGCTCCAAGAAGATCACCGGATCGTCGTCGGCAATGGCTTGCTGAATCATCCAGTAGGCATCCGACGGGTTGGAACAGGTGACCACTTTGAGGCCTGGAGTGTGAGCGAAATAGGTTTCGGGTGACTCGGAATGATGCTCGATTGCCCCAATCCCGCCGCCGTAGGGAATCCGAACTACGAGGGGGACGGCCAGTGCTCCGGCGGTTCGAAAACGCAGCCGGGCTGCTTGCGATACCAACTGGTCGAAGGCGGGAAAGACGAATCCGTCGAACTGGATTTCGACGACAGGTCGGTAGCCGCGCATGGCCAACCCGATCGCCGTGCCGACGATGCCGGATTCGGCTAGCGGTGCGTCGATCACCCGGTCGGGGCCGAACTCGGCCTGCAGCCCTTCGGTGACCCGGAAGACTCCTCCGAGTTTGCCGATGTCTTCGCCGTAGAGCAGCACCTTTGGTTCGGCGGCCATGGCTCGTTGCAGCCCAGCATTGAGAGCTTTTGCCATCGTCAGGGTGGTCATCGATTCACCTCGAAAGCGGCTTCGTATGCCAAGTGGGCGTCGCGCTGGTCGAGCAGGGCACCAGGGGTTTGGGAATAGCACTGGGAAAAGTAGTCGGCCAGCGGCGGCTCGGGCAGTTGAGTGCAGCCTGCGCGCAGCCGTCGGGCGAGTTCATCACTTTCGGCTTCGAGCTTGTCGAGCCAATCGCGGTTGATTGCTCCCGTGTCGAGCAGATAGCTCTCCAGGCGTGTGATGGGGTCCTTGGCCCGCCAGGCGTCTTGTTCGGCCGGGTCGCGATACTTGCTCGGATCGTCACTGGTGGTGTGCGCACCCATCCGGAAGGTGTAGGCCTCGATGAGCACCGGGCCGTCGCCACGACGGGCGTGCGCTAACGCCCAATCGGTCACCGCACGGACAGCGAGGACGTCATTTCCGTCAACTTGAATGCCCGGGAATCCGAAACCGGCAGCACGTCGATACAGCGGAATGCGCGATTGCAGCCGCATCGGCTCGCTGATTGCGTATTGGTTGTTCTGGCAGAAGAAGACCACAGGCGCAGCGAAGGAGGCGGCGAAGATGAAGGCTTCATTGACGTCGCCTTGGCTGGTGGCGCCGTCGCCGAAATAGACGATCGCTGCCCCGCTGTGAGAGTGGGGGCTTTCGTTGTGCTGCCCGTCGCGTTGAAGGGCCATGCCGATCCCGACCGCATGCAGCACCTGGCTTCCGATCACAAAGGAGTACGGGTGGAAATCGATCGGACGAGAAGGCCAGTGGGTCATTCCGGTGCCCCGGAACGTGGTCAGCAGGTCGAGCGGATCGATCCCGGCGCACCAGGCCACGCCGTGCTCCCGGTAGGAGGGAACGATCACGTCGCCGTCACGGACGGCCCGCGCCGATCCGACTTGGGCTGCTTCTTGGCCCAGCAATGGCGGCCAGAGTCCAAGCTCGCCTTTGCGTTGTAGCGCAGTGGCTTCGGCGTCGATGCGCCGGGCCATCACCATGTCACGAAGGTCGCCAGCCAGATCGGCGTCTGAGCCGTGAAAGGCGAAGTCCGGATGGCTTACTCGGTGGCCGTCGGCGTCGAGTAGCTGGACGTAGTTGGGGTCGCTGGGGGCGGTGTTCACGGCTGCTCCAGGGCGCACGTGGGGCGGTCGAACCACTTCATGGTGGGCAAACCTACGGTTACGTAACCATAAGTGTCAATGGGTGCATGGCCCCAGCTTCAGAAAAAGAAGGCGGCCAGGTCGCGCTGAGCGCTCACAAATCCAGAATGCGTTCGGGGGTCGCCTTGCCCTTGGCGAGGATCAAATCACGCAGGGCCAGAGCGTTGCCCTTGACGCGATCACGTCGAGCCCGACGATCACCAGGCAACACAACACCAGCCAGGTTTCGCGCCAGTGGACGGCCGGTCTTGGCCAAGGCATCCGCCCAGGACAACGTGCCCTTGGCAACCATCAACGCCGGATTCGCCACCTGCGAGTAGCCCATGCGCAGATGTTGGGTGCGACCGCCGGAATCCACCCCTCGGTGCACCGCCATCGCGGTACTCAACTGAACCAGTTGGCCTCGTTCACGCAGACGGGCGGCATAGTCCAAATCCTCCAGCCAGGAGTACAGCGGAAAGCGCTCCTCGAATCGCAGATCAGCGGCCGCCGACCAGCGCACCGCAAAATTGCAGCCATAAAGCTCTTTGGTTGCCCGCCACGGTGCCGTCACCACTGGGGGCGGCTGGCTCCAACTGGTCTCGATCGCAGTCACGGCCTCGACAAAAGGGATCTCCCGCTTCTCAACAGCCCCGTCGCGAAGCAGCCGACCGGTCAGCGCCACATGCTCAGGATGATCCCCGAAATGACCGACCGCTGCGACGAGGTAATCCTGCCGAGGCAGCGCGTCATCGTCGAAGAAGAACACGAAGTCGGGTTGGCCGCACTGGTCCAGAGCAAGATTTCGTTGAGCCGACGCTCCGCGGACCCCCTGCAGGGACGTCCAGGTCGCCGGAAGGTCATCTGGGGCATCAGCGGTCTCAGGGGTGCTCAACATCCAGCGCAGATCGGCGCCCTCAGGTACCTGGATGCCAGCAGACCATTGGGCGAGTTCGGCACACACCTCAGGGCGTCCGGCCGAAGCGATGACGACGATCAGTTGCACGTTGCTGCCTCCTGCGTTGAGCCTAGCTGGACCATGCCCCGGTGAAGAACCGGTAGGCCCACCACAGCTGTACGCCAATGGCTACCACCGCCAGCACCCAGATCAACGCCCGACGCCAGGCAGGAAGCCGCGTCTTGCTGACGCCTAGCCGCCCCAGCATTTCCCAGAGGGGAAACCACAGCAACACGGCCCGATTGACGCTCATAAACCAATAGGACGTCGAGAAGGCAGCCACTTGACTGCCGACCCAAGTGGCTTCGGCCCATTGCTTTCTTGCCAGAGCAACGATGGTGACGATCAGGCCAACCACCATCGAAACCAGCTCAAAGACGAAGATGGTCGACCAACCCATCTGGTCGTAGTAGCTGCCTGGCACGGTGGCCTCGACGGTATGCAAAGCCGAAATCCACGGCCAGGTGAAGCCACGGGCCCAGCCGGAAGCCTGCGCGTCGTACCAGGCGGTCCAAGACCCGAAGGCGAATCGCAGATACGTCAGATATCCCAGCAGGACCAATCCGGGAAGGACGAGCCAGGCCAGGCGCTGTAATCGGGCTCGGACTCGTCCGCCTTGGGACAGTGCCATCACCGCGAGCGCAGCGACGAGGAAGACCCCAGAAACGCGAAACGACATCGCCACCGCAGCCAGTACTGCCGCGGCTGCCCAATGCTTGTGGGTGGCGCGCTCCCAAGCCCAGAATGCTGCAGCGCAGAAGAACGACTCGGTGTAAGGCACCATCGTGAAGATCGCCGTCGGTGCAAGCAGCCAGGCGATTGCTGCCGGGGAACCGTAGAGCCGGTACAGGGCCGCCGCAGCCGCCCCCGAAGCCAACAGCGCCAAGACAGTCCCGCTGATCGGTGCCGGGATGCTGGAAAGCACATTGACGGCGCGAATCGACATCGGCCAGCCCGGAAAGAAAGCCACTTCGGTCGCATTGGGGTAGCCCTTGGCGGCGATCGTCCAGAAATGCTGGACGTCCCAATTCCCGACCACATCGGTGAACGTCCGATGCTGGGAATACATCACCCAGACAGCGAGTAGCGCCATCAGCGCGCGGGTTCCCAACCAGGTTCGCACGACCCAGCGAATCGCAGTTGGCCCCCGCAGTGCGGTCATGCGGGAATGACTTGCGAAGGACGTGGCTTCAGCCAGTCGATGTCCGCAGCAAGGTTAAAGACGCCCCCATCGGGATCGTCCACACCAGACATCCGAACCGGGTCGTGCTCAGGGTGCAGGATGTCGATGATCACCCGGGAGGCCAGCCACAACTGCATTCCCACCCGGAAGAGGATCGCCAGCCAGTACAGTCGCGCACCGAGTCCAGTGTCGAGGATGCCGTCGAGGTGGGCCCAGACTGTGACGAAGTAGATCGTCTCGAAGACGCTGAAAACCACCCAGTCCAGCCATTTAGGCCGAGCCAACACCAGCAGCGGCAGAAGCCAGAGCACGTACTGAGGTGAATAGACCTTGTTGACCACGAGGAACAGCACGACCATCAAGAAGATGCCTTGGGCCAATCGGGGACGCTGCGGAGCGAAGAGCATCAAAGCGATGATGCCGATCGTGCCCAAGACCATGAGCACCGCAATCACAATCGACAACGCCGGCTTCGGCACGGGGATCCCGGCAAGCTGCAGCACGTACCACAGCGATCCCAGATCAGCGCCGCGGTCGACGTTGAACGTCCAGAAGTACAACCATCCAGATGGGCGGGCCAGATAGACCGGCAAATTGACCAGGATCCAGGTGCCAGCGGCGGCACCAAAGGTGAGAAAGAAGGATCGCCACTTTCCGGTGCGGAAGGTCAAGACCAACAGTGGGACCAAGATCAAGAGCGGGTAGAGCTTGGCCGAAATCGCCAGTCCGAGGAGTACGCCGGCCAAGACGGGACGTTTGCGAGCCCAAGCCAGCAAGGTCAGCGATGCCAAGGCAACTGCCAGAGCATCCCAGTTGATCAAGCCTGCAGTGAGAATTGCGGGGCTCGCCGCAATCATCAGCGCATCCCAGGGGCGGTGCATGTGCAGTTGAACCCACACCAACAGCACAAAGAGCAAGAAGATCATCACCGAGGTGATCCCCATGAAGAGTTGGGCGGAGTCCACGATCTGTTGGCCGGATCCGCCCGGTTGGCTTCGTCCGCCAAAGAGCACCACGAAGCGCCGACCCAATTCCATCATGGCGCCGGTCAGGACGGGGTACTCCAGATCGGATTGGAGATACGGAATCGCGCCGTTTTGCAGGCCTCGCCAAAACCACAGCACACGAATATCCGAATAGCACATGGTGAGCAGGCTCGGATTTACATCGCGTTGACACGGAATCTGCCGCAGCATCAGCAGCAAAAAGTTCAAGGTCAAGATGGGGTAGGCCCACACCGCCGGGCGAAACCACAACCCACTACGTTGCGCGTGCTGGCCTATATCGCCGCCAAGGAGAGCCGGTACTGACGGCCGATCGGGGATCACTCGGTGATCCTATTGCGTGTGGGGGCTCACCTGCCGCCCCCAACTCCGCCGCCTCCGACTCCGCCGCCCCCAGCAGGCACCGAAGGACTGGCGCTATGGGGAGGCAGGGACGGTGTGGCGCTGTGGGTTGGTGGCAATGGAGGCGGAGTGACTATCGGCGACGGGGTGGGCGTCTGCGTCGAGTGCCGCTTAGTGGCCTTCTTGAACGGCACCCGCTCCTTGCCTTGCATGATTTGCCTCATGTAGGCCGCCCAGGTACGGGCCGGGAATCCCGAACCGGTCCAACCCGAACCGAGGTTCTGGTTTCCATCCGGACCGTTGACATACATGACGGCGGTGGTGAACTGCGCGGTGAACCCAGAGAACCAGGCGGCCACGGTCTCGCGTCCGCCTCCGTTAGCGTCCTGGCCCTTGGTTCCGGTCTTGCCAGCCGCGGGGTAACCAATGGTGCCTGCCGCGTGGCCGGTACCGTCGTTCACCACGTTGGTCATTGCGGCCGTGACGTCTTGAGCAACCTCTGTTTCCATCGTCTGGCTGCCCGCAGTGTCGGCGCTGTAAATCACCTGCCCTGAGGCGTTTTGGACTTCGCGGACGATGTGCCAAGGCCGATGAATGCCGTAGTTGGCGAAGGTGGAGTAGGCCGATGCCTGGTTGATCGGGCTGATCTCGGGGTTACCCAATGGAAGGTAGCCTGCGGGCTCGGGGTACCATCCGGCGCCCGTCGGGGCACCTGCATCGTTAGCGGCCTGAATGATGGACTGGCCACCGTCTTTCAACTGGCTAGCCAGGTTGAAGAAGGCATCGTTATCGGACTTGGTGAGGGCCTGGATGAGGCTGATTTGTGGGCCGGTGGTGATGGCGCGACGGGCACCTTTCGCAGTGCGGCCATTGTTGGCACTGACTTGGTCGTTCAGGGTCCACCCTTGACGCAGGGCGGCAGCCAGCGTGTAGGGCTTGAAGGTCGATCCCGTCTGGCGAGCGGTTGTGGCCCAGTTACGTGAGTTCTTGACGTAGTCAGGGCCGCCGTAGATGGCGTATACGCCGCCCGTTGCGTTGTCGACAGTTGCGATCGCCACGTGCAGGTTCGCCGCTTTCTTGGCCGATTTCCCGGCTGCTTCAAACGTCTTCTGCTTGGCCACCTTGACGGCAATGTCTTGAGCCCCGGAGTCCACCGTCGTGATGATCTTCAAACCACCACCGGTGATGTCCCCTTCGCTGAAGCCTTTGGTCTTGAGTTCATTTTCGACCAGTTTCAGCAAGAAACCTTTTTGGCCACCCAAACGTGAGGTGTTGTTCACAGGCTGGAAGACGGGCAGCCGGTTGTACACCGCAGTCTTTTGAGCAGCGGTGATCTTGCCCATCTCGACCATGCCGTTGAGGGTGTATTGGTATCGCTCCAACAGGTCGGCGGCTTCCTTGGATCCTTCGGAGGGGTCAAGGTTGCCCGGTGAGTTCACAATGGCGGCGAGCGCAGCGGCCTGGTCCACGCTGAGCTTGGACGCGGGAGTCTTGAAATACGTCTGGGCGGCGGCTTCAATGCCGTATGCGCCGCGTCCGAAGTACACCGTGTTGAGGTAACCCTCCAGGATCTGATCCTTGCTCATCTGGCCGCCCATCTTGGCTGCCAACAGCAACTCGGTGGCCTTCCGGGAGAAGGTGCGCTCCTGGTTGAGGTACATGATCTTGATGTACTGCTGGGTGATCGTCGAACCGCCACCGGTTGCGGTGGCGTCAGCCGGGGTGATGCCGACGAGGCCGAGAGCTGCCCGAAAGAGGCCGGTGACAGAGATGCCGGGGTCGTCCCAGAATGATCTATTCTCGGCGGCCACCATCGCGTCCTTCACCGACTGCGGCATCTGGGCATAGGGGATGCTCACTCGGTTTTGAACTTGGAAGGACCCCAGCTGAGTGGTGCCGTCCCCGTACAGGACGAAGCTGGTGTTGGTTTTGAAGTCAGAGTTCGGGTCAGGCAGCTTGACGGTGGCGTAGGCGTATCCGATGACACCGGCACCGATAACGGCCAGGCTCAGGATTGTGACGCCGGACCACATCAGGATGCGTTGCCAAATGGGACGGGTTTTCTTCTTCTTGCCGGCGGTCGGCGAAGACTCCGGGTCAGTGCGAAGACTGGTCCGTTTCGGCTTACCCATAAATGTCCTTGACTGTCGGCTGCCGGCGGGGCGGATGACACGGAGTGCCATCGTCGTGCAGGTCTGGAGAAATCATGTGCTCGCCAGACCCCATCACGCAAACCCCCACCGTCCGAATTTGGATACGACTGTGGGACGCTTCGAGCGTTGCAGACCGGTCCCGTCCTGCAACTCGCGGGTGCGCCATGAGGCGACAATCGGCGATACACACGGGGTCAAGGGTAGTTGGCGAATTCCAATGGGTCGATTCTGGACGAGGCTTTCGCGCCGCCGTTTGGCGCATCAGGGGGGTTCAATGCGAGAATAACGCCGCCGCGGGGCATTAGCTCAGTTGGTAGAGCGATGGCTTTGCAAGCCATAGGTCAGGGGTTCGAATCCCCTATGCTCCACAAGCGCCGTTGCCTTTCCCGGGTGACGGCGATTTTTCCCTCGGCCGATCTGACCCAGCGACGGCATCGCTCGGCTACGGTTGGGGCGTGGACCTGCCCCATGGTTATCTCAGTGCACTGCGCGACGAGTTGGCGCCCTTCGGTTTGGAGTTCTCCGGACTTGTAGAGGAGCCCGATGGTGTTGAGCTGCGTTTCCGTGCCGATCCGGATTCATTCGCTCAAGCCCACCCCGACCTCGAGCTGGACGCAGCCTTCGCCCAGTGGCCCCCGGAGGGGCTCTACATGCGGATCCGGATCGATCAGGCTGGCGACCCGACGCAAGTCGATTTCGAGACGATCGATCTGATGTCTCAGACGGCGCTCACGAACCCAGAGCTGCGGGATCGGCTAAATACCTTGGCTGATCCTGCCGATCACGCGGCCGCCGTTGGAGAGGCGTTCGGCGAGGCGCTCGTCCCCGGCGAAAACGAGGACACTGGCTACTTGGAGTGATCACACTCCGATACCGAGCACCACAATCACTGCGGCAGCAGCAACACCGATGACGATCCAGATGGTGATGCGTGAGCGCTTGGTCATGGTGCGATCTCCTCTTGTGTGATCTGAGACGTCTTCGGCCCGGTCGCCGGGGGCGCTGTGGTCTTCATCCGACTTCGGCTTGGCGTGGCCCGATGTCGCGCCGTCGAAATGCCCACATGGCGGCTGCCATCGCGGCCAAGCACCACAGCGCTAGCACCACGCCAGATGCCAGGGGGGTGATGGTTGGTGGATTGAGCCAGTCGGAGGTTTGGTTCGTGCGGTCAATGAACATGAGCACGCCGGCATTCGTGGGCAGGTATTGCAGGACAGGTAGCGCCATCATCAGCGGGGTGCCGCCGAAAGACAGCACGATCATCGTGACCAAGGCGCCGGTCTGGGATCGAATAACGAAAGCGATGCTGGTGCTCAGCAGCCCAACTCCGGTCCAGGAGACGACCGCCAACCCCAGGTTGGAAATGAGCACCGTTCCAGTGCCCGTGGCGTAGGCCGATCGGACGCCCAGCGGAGCCTGCTCGATCGTCGCAATCGCTGCGGCCAGGGCCAAGCCGAGCGCGGTCGTCGCAGTCGCAGACACCATCAGCTTCGCGGCGAGGGTCTTCGCGCGTTGGGGGACGGCAAGGACGCTGGTGGTGAGTTGCCCCCCGACATATTCCGAGGAGGCGATGAGGACTCCAATAATCGCCGCGAAAAACGACAGGTTCGCCATGGCGTAGACCCCGGCAGTGGCCGGAGACGCGAGCCCGAGATCGGGACTTGCATCGAGCAGGCAATAGATCAGTGAGAATCCGACCGCAACGATGACCGTTACTCTCACGGCCCGATGGGTTCGGGCTTTGACGATTTCGCTGGCAAGGACATCGGTGAAGCGCACGGGTTAGCCTCGCTGCCCGGTCTGCTGGCGGGATTGCGTCAGCTGATCGAAGAACGCCTTCTCGAGACTGCCGTGGCATGCCACGAGATCATCGACCGCTCCTTGGCCGATTACCCGTCCGCGGTCCATCAGCACCACCTGGTTGGCGATCAACTCGGTTTCACTCATCAGATGCGAGCTGAGCAGCACTGTCTTTCCCCCCTGGGCCAGGCCCGTGAGAAGGCCGCGTAGCCACTGAATGCCGATCGGATCCAACCCGTTAGCGGGTTCATCAAAAATCATGACCTCGGGGTCTGCGAGCAACGCTGAGGCGATACCGAGGCGCTGCTGCATGCCGAGGGAATACTCCCTCACGCGGCGGCGCCAGTCGCGTGGCGGAAGGTCGACCATTTCCAACACCTCGGGCAGGCGCGATGCCGGAACGCGGTGGGTGCGTGCGATCCAGCGCAAATGGTCGATGGCCCGGCGGGACGGATGCGCACCAGATCCTTCAAATTGTGCCCCGACGACTCGCATCGGCCAGCGATGATCCCGATAGCGCTGCCCACACACAGTGGCGGTCCCCGCATCGGCGTGGTCAAGGTCACAAATGATCCGCATCACCGAGGACTTCCCGGCTCCGTTCGGGCCCAGGAGTCCGGTGACGGCTCCGGGTTTGGCGGTGAAGCTCACATCGTCGACCGAAGTGATCGCACCGTGTCTCTTGGTCACATTCGCAACCTTGATCATGGGATGGCTCTTTTCGTTGGTGAAAACTGACGGTGTCGTGGACGGCGAGTCATTGCACGTCGCGCCAGCGATAGGAGATCGCCCCGAGTGCCACGACCACTACAACCTGAACTCCGGCGGAAAACAGGTCAGTCGCTGGCGGGGCGAGACCACCTTGGAGGTAAGCCGCGGCGAAGACCTGGTCCAACGCTGCGGAAAGCGCCGGGATGTGCGCACCGAGCACGCCAGACAGCCCCAGCGTCCAAACGAGAAGGGGAACGACGGCAAAAGTGATGCTTCGGGTGGCCGCAACGAGCGAGCTCGTCACGACGGCGATGATCACCCAGTACGCGACGAGCCAGCTGTAAGGACCCATCTGACTGGGCTGCGTTCCGTCCGTGGCGCCTCCCAAGAGTGGCGGGATCAAGACAGCGAGCCCGCACACGAGGGCGGCCAAGAACCCCAGCATTGCGGACGTGAAGAGTTTGGTTGTGAGGAGGGTGCCGCGGCGTGGCGTGACGAGAAAGGCAACGCGTCGAGGTCCGGGCGCAAAGTCTTGGCCGATCACCCACGCGCCGAGTAGAACCGGGATGACCTGCCCGTAATGCAGCAGCAGGATCACCAGCTGGGCCAACGTCAATCCGCCCAACACGTCCTGCTTGCCTTGTGCGGCAAACCCGGCTGACTGACTGACGACAAATGCCGCCAGTCCCATCAGGGTGCCTGCCCCAACCAGCAAGGTCGATCGAAATGCGGGAAGCGTCCTGGCCTTCACCACCTCGGACGCGAACACGTCCAAGGCAGAGGCCGTGGCAGCAGAAGAAAGGAACAGCACCTGTCCATATCAGCGCAGGACAGGGCTGGACGGATCACCCCAAGCGGTGAAGTTTGGCCCATTGCGGACCTGCTCTCACCCCTCAGGGGGAGACCCGTCTGCCGTATGCAGACCGATGTGGGCTATTGGATCAGGCGCCGTGGTCGCTCACGTGACGTGGTGTAGGCGAACTGCGGCATATCTGAGTTCGAATTGGCGTTGTGGCCGGACGCGGCCGTAACGGTGGCGGTTGATGAAGCAGTGACGAGCAGCGCTCGTCGAGGGAGGGGTGTGTTCATTTTTCGTCGGGTCGGCAGGGGGTGGCGGGGGTCCTACCGTCCGTAACGGCGAGGCTAATGGACGTTTCAACCGTTGCGCCTCCCCCTCAGGCGAGTTGCCCCCAAACCCTCGAGGAGTGATCCAGCCGCACCTCGCTGAGGCATCGCGGGGATTCTGTGCTGACTCGCGCTCCGCGCGATGATCCCGGGAGGAAAGGCCTAACCCTGGGTGCAGAGCCTCGTTCCAGGCTCAATGGTTCGATCAGAATGGGGAGTGCAGGTGCGTCAAGGGGCCTCTACGACGAGCCCGTTTTCACCCCTGGGGAGGAGGAAACCCGTCCGTATCGTTCATAGGCTGGATCGCGTGGAGAATTCCGATCGTCCGGTGCACCAGTCGTCGCGGGCATGGATCGTCGTTGCAGGGCTCGCCCCGGCGCCTTTCGTGGCGGCTTTGGTCCTGGATTCCGGCAGTGCCGCGCTGGTCATCACGGTGGTGGTGTCTGCGTTGATCCTGGTGGCTGCCGCCTTGTTGTGGGCGATCGGGCGGAACCGAATCCAGCAACGAGAATACGAGGATCGGCTGGCCGTCTGGGCGGCGGAGCGAGCCACGGAGAAGGAACGGCTTCGCATCGCTCGTGATCTCCATGACCTCAGTTCGCATGGATTGGGCTTGATCACGGTGCGGGCCGCCGCGGCAGGATTCCTCGAAGGCCCTGAGGCTGATGTCGAACGGCAGCGCGCCATGGAAGATATTGAGCGCATCAGCCGTCGAACCACATCTGAGCTTCGCGACATGTTGCTCCTCTTACGCAGCCCCGGTGACACCGATGCCCCGCTGCGTCCGGTGGATTCGCTGGCGGCACTGCCCGGCATCATCGAGGAGGCTGAGCGTGGGGGTTTGATCGTCGAGTCACACATTGAAAACGTGGATGTCGAGAATCCGGCCGATCACCGATTGAGCCAGAGCGTCCAACTGGCGATGTGCACGGTGGTGCGCGAGGCGCTCACCAATGCTCTGCGGCACGCCGGGCCAACCAGCGTCCACCTCACCATGAGCCTCGGCCCAGGCTCAGTCAGCATTCTCGTCGACGATGATGGACCGCTGCCGGGTTGGAAGCCTGAGCCGGGGGCTGGTCATGGGCTCACCGGGTTGCGAGAGCGCGTTGAGGCACATGGCGGGTCATTCGTCGCCGGGCCCACCGGACGCGGGTTCCGCCTGCGCGCCAGCATCCCGGTGGAGGCAATGTAATGGGTGAGTCGTCGACTGCCGCGCCGCGCCGCGTTGGTGTCCTGTTGGCCGATGATGAGCCGCTGATGCGTCAGAGCCTGCGGATCGTGATCGATAGCCAGCCAGACCTCCATGTGCTCGGGGATGCGAGCAACGGTCAGGAAGCGGTGCGATTGGCGCGCACCTTGCACCCAGACGTTGTCCTGATGGACATTCGAATGCCGGACTCGGACGGGATCCATGCCACGCAGGCGATCACGACCGACCCAGCGATGGATCGGGTGCGGGTGCTGGTGCTGAGCATGCATGAACTCGACGAGTATGTGTACGGCGCGTTGCGTGCTGGAGCCAGTGGCTTCCTCTTGAAGGACGCCCACCCGGCGACCTTGCTGGACGCAATCC
>CAYWIN010000031.1:6385-13249 GCA_964458365.1 uncultured Propionibacteriaceae bacterium | reverse complement strand
CCTTGCGGTCGTTCCACTGTTCGCGATCGCACCGCTCCTGGTTCCTCCCGGTGCGATCGCGAACAGTGGAACGACCGCAAGGAAAGGCAGCGCCAAGACGAGATTGGGGCCCAGCGATTCGGTATTCAGGAGCAGGATGCCTGCGAACCCGACGAGTGCGAATGCCAAACGCCAAGCGATTTGCACGCGGGACATGCGGACGAGCACCGGACTGATGGCAGTCATCAGGTCACCGCGGGTTGCGCTACGGGCCGCCAGGAACCCAGCGGTTGCGGCCGTCATCGCTGCGATCAGCGTGATGAGCAGGGCGGCGCCGACAGCGAACCCGAAGCGGACCTGGACACCACGGCCGAAGAACCCGATCGCCTGCAAACCTGCGAACAGTGGCCGCGCCAGCGCCGCGCCCACGAAGGAAGCGGGGAACGCCACGACGAAGCCCATCACGAGGCACTCCAGAAACACCATGCGCGCCAGGCGCCACCGGCTGGCCCCGGCGAGACGCATGAGTGCCAACTCCTGCTGCCGAAAGGACACCACCTGTTTGACAGCCGACCACATCAAGAAGCCACTAATGACGATGGCGAGCCCACTCAGGACGGACAGCAGCCCTCGGAGAGCGGCGAGCTGTGACACGACCTCATCTGGCGATAGACCGGGAACGTACACATCTTCTGGCCGAGAGAGTCCTGCGACGAGAGCCGCCTGTGCAGATGCGAGGATCGTCGTGGCTCCAAGGGTCACCATGCACCCTGCGTACAACGCCAGGTGACGTCGGAGCAGTCGCAGAGACAGGCCTGTCATCTCGATCACGACCGCGCCTCCAGATCGATGAGTCGTTCCGAGATCTCCCGCGACGAGAGGCCTGGTTCATCCCCCACGATCTGGCCGTCGTAGAGGAAGACGACGCGCGAAGCCTCTGCTGCCACTGTCGGATCATGGGTGACTAGTACCACCGTGCTGGCGCTGTTTGGCAGGGCGCTGAGGCTCTGCATCACCTCGCGGCGAGATTCGCTGTCCAGGGCTCCGGTCGGTTCGTCGGCGAAGACCACGTCTCGGTGAGTGGCCAATGCCCGAGCGATTGCCACCCGCTGACGTTGACCCCCTGACAACTGGTCGGGGTATCGCTTCTCGAGTCCGTCGAGGCCGACCCGAGACAGCGCGTCCGCGGCAGTGCTGTCCGGCATTCTGTCGCCTTCGAACAGTGCCGGAAGCTTCACGTTCTCTGCTGCTGTGAGGGCATCGACCAGGTTGTACGACTGGAAGATGAAGCCCCAGGATTTACGTCTGAGCCTATCTAGCTGTCCTTGGCTCAGCTGCGCGAGGTCGGAACCGGCGTAAAGGATCTGGCCGCTGGTGGGCTTGACGAGTCCCGACATACAGTTCAAAAGCGTGGACTTTCCCGATCCCGACGGGCCCATGACGGCGGTCATGGTGGCCGATTCGAGTTCGAAGGTGATGCCGTGCAACACCTCGGGCTGCTTGCCGAACCGGTGGTGCAGATCGTGGACGCCCATCACTGGCACAGGAGTTCTCCTTCTGGTCTCAATCGGCCGAGCACTTCGATGCCGAAGAGCAAGGCGAACCGCGTTCGCCCCCGCCTTCACCACCTCGACGAGGCCAGCGCCCGTCCGCCAGCACGGGGAACGGACGCCTCCTTCTATTGAAGGACGGGGCCAGCCCCGAGGCGATACGGCGTTGCGGCGTCTTCGTGGTACAGCTGGCTACACCTTTTCCGCTTCGAAATGGGTCCGGGCGTGGTGGCTCCGTAGGCTTGGCGCATGAACTCCGCGACGGTGACCTGCGCGCTGCGCGGTGCGCCGTGGCGCTTCCTCGCCAGTACATGGCCATGGCGCGCCCTGATCTACCTCGTCATCAGCGCGGTGCTCGGAGCCACACTCCTGCTGCTCTCGATCTTCACTCTCCTGCTCCTGCCCATCTGGGCGCTGGCCATCGGCGCTCTCGAACGCCGCCGCACCAGACTGCTCGGATTCACCCCGCAGGCGACGGGGCACGTCCGCGTCGATGGTGAGGAACGCCACCACTGGCTCAGCATCCGCCTGAGCGAACCCGCAACGTGGCGTGAAGCACTCGCGCTGGTCATCGACCTCGTGATGGGGCTTGGTGCGCTCTTCGTCCTGTTCCTCGAGTTCGTCAGCATCGCTGTCCTCGTCGGAACCGCCCAAGCTGGTCTCAACGGACCTACCAATCAACAGTTCATCGGTGAACTCCGTGCCGTGATGACTCCCGACAACTGGTGGTTGACCATCCCGATCGGCCTCGTCTGGTTCGGCATCCTCGCCTACCTCAATTCCGCGCTCGCCGCCGTCCAAGCATCCGCCCTGCGCCTGATATGCCGACCACGCCAGGGCGAACTCGATCAGAGCATTCAGCGGCTCCTTCGATCACGTCGCGCCCTCGCGGAAGCCTCCGAAGCAGAACGCCGCCGAATCGAACGAGACCTGCACGACGGCGTCCAACAGGAACTCATCGTCCTCGGCGCACGCCTCGGCATGATCAACGTCGAACTCGAAGAAGCCGCCGCGCGTGGTGCTGATCTGGCTGACGCACTGCGCGCTGCCGACGCCGCCCAGCTTCAGGCCGAACGAGCTATGGCCACGCTCCGCAATACGGTGCGAGGAATCCATCCAGCTGTCCTCACCGACCACGGGCTCACCGCAGCTCTCGAAGAGCTCGCCGAACGGAATCCCGCGCCCGTCACGCTCGATCTGGGGCATGGCACCCGCCTCCCGCCGGTAGTCGAGACGACGGCCTACTACCTCGCAAGCGAGGCACTCAACAACATCACCAAGCACGTCAAACCCACCACGATCCAGATCCGCACCACGCTTGATGCAGATACCTTCACCATCGCCGTCACGGACAACGGTGCGGGCGGCGCTCACGAGCGCCCGGGATCTGGAATCAAGGGCCTGCGTGAACGAGCGGAGGCGCTGGACGGTCAACTGCACCTCGATAGCCCCATCGGTGGACCCACGGTGCTACGAATGCAGCTCCCTCTCACAGAGAGCTACCTCAGCGATCTCGGGAGGGTGCCACATGCGAATTCTGATCGCTGAGGACTCGGCGCTACTCAGGGAGGCGCTTGCCGCACTCGTTGAGCGTTTCGGACACACTGTCGTCGCGACTGCGACCACCGCACCTGAACTCGAGTCTGAGTTCACGCAACTGTTCGACGCGAAGCAGCCACCAGACCTGATCATCACCGATGTCCGAATGCCGCCCGGGAACAAGAGCGACGGATTGCTCGCGGCCCTGTCGATACGTACGCAGCACCCATGCCAACCAGTCATGGTGCTCTCGCAATACCTCGCCGATACGAACGCGCGACGGCTACTCACCCTTCCAGAAGGTGCTGTCGGATATCTCCTGAAGGACCGGATCAGCCGGGTGCGAGACTTCGTTCAGGCCCTAGAAAACGTCGCAGCAGGCGGAACCACGATCGACACGGAGGTCGTACAGCACCTCCTGCGAACCGCTGGAGCTGGCCCGCTGGACGCCCTCACTCCCCGAGAGCGTGAGGTTCTCGGGCTGATGGCCGAGGGTCACTCCAACACTGCTATCGCAGAAAGCCTGGTGCTCAGCGACCCGGCAGTGAGCAAGCACGTTGGCAACATCTTCCAGAAGCTCGGCCTCAGCACTGTCGACGAGAATCGACGAGTCAAGGCCGTCCTCACCTACCTCCAGGCGTCGCACTCCTGAGCCGATGACGAGCTTGTCATCCCCCCACGGTTGGCGGTCCGGTGGGGCCCGAAATCGGCGACAGTCTGAGATTGATGCAGCCGGGAGCCCTTAGAAACTTCTCATTGCGAATGCGGCGCCCCCATTTTCAGAGTTCGTCGCATCTCGACATCTCCACAGTTTTGAAGCGGGGCGTTTCTTGCCTAGCGCTGCATGTCGACGAAGCGCGAGTAGTGGCCTTGGAACACCACCGGCACGGTTTTGGTCTGGCCATTACGGTGCTTGGCGACAATCAAATCCGCCTCGCCGGAGCGCTCAGACGCCGGGTTGTACATGTCGTCGCGATGGAGCAAAACCACCACGTCAGCGTCCTGTTCCAATGATCCCGATTCACGCAGGTCGCTCAGCATCGGCTTTTTGTCAGTGCGCTGCTCAGGGCCACGGTTGAGCTGGGAGAGCGCCACCACTGGAACCTCAAGCTCTTTGGCCAGCAGCTTCATCTGCCGAGAGAACTCCGACACCTCAAGCTGACGCGACTCCACTTTCTTGCCTGAACTCATCAGCTGCATGTAGTCGACAATCACCAGTTTCAGATCGTGGCGTTGCTTGAGTCGCCGAGCCTTGGCGCGAATCTCCATCATGGTCTGGTTAGGGGAATCGTCAATAAACAGCGGTGCGGACGACACCTCGGCGGTCTTCTGCGCGATCCGCCGCCAGCTCTCCTCGTTCAAATGACCCTTGCGGATCTCGTTCAAAGGCACCTGGGCCTCAGCCGAAATCAGGCGCATCACGATCTCGCTCTTCGTCATCTCCAGGCTGAAGAAGGCCGAGCACAACCCGTTCTTGATGGAGGCGGCTCGAGCAAAATCCAGCCCCAAAGTCGACTTACCCATACCAGGACGGGCCGCGACGATAATCATCTGACCGGGGTGCAGCCCGTTGGTGAGTTCGTCCAGGTCGGCGATTCCGGTGGGCACGCCAGACATCACTCCGTGAGCGGCCAACGCTTCGATTTCGTCCAATGCGGATTCAACCAGCGCGCTCAGCGGTTGGTAGTCGTCGCTGGTCTTGCCGTCGGCCACCTCATAGACGGCCTGCTGTGCGGCGTCCACAATTCCGGCCACATCGCCGTGACCCGAATAACCCAGTTGGGAGATCTTCATCGCCGCTTCAACCAGCCGACGCAAGATCGCCTTCTCGTGCACGATCTCGGCGTAGTACGACGCGTTCGATGCGATTGAAACCGTGGCCAGCAGGTCATGCAGATACATGTGCCCGCCCGCGCGACCGATTTCTCCGCGCTTGGTCAGCTCATCGGCGACCGTAATCGCATCAGCAGGCTCGCCTCGCCCATAAAGGTTGAGGATCGCCTCGTAGATGATCTCGTGGGCAGGGCGATAAAAGTCGCGGCCGCGAATGGTCTCGGCAACATCGCCGATGGCATCTTTCGAGAGCAGCATTGCTCCCAGCACACTTTGTTCGGCGGCAACATCTTGTGGCGGCGTGCGATCGACTCCGCCGACCTCGGCTTCAGCGCCGTACTGCATCACTTCAGCGAGTGACATCTGAACAACCTCCGGGCACGCCCCAGAATGTGACGGGGGACTCTACAGAGCAGGGTAGGGCGGGCCTCTGACAGTCTTTCTTGCTCCTCGATTCGGCAACCGTAGTCCCGGTCAAGGCGCTACCTCAATGCCGTCATCAACACCCCCCTGTGGATAAGTTGGGGACAAAATCGGCGGCACGGGGTATGTCCTGTGCATGAGTCGGTGCTGCCTATGTGGACGGCGTTCTGAACTTTATCTGAACATGGGTTTCACTAGGGGAAACGCGGACCACTGGGTGTGGATTCAACCTTCTTGGCAAGAAAAGTTCTCCGATGATCGCGGGCTTGACAACTGCGGGGGTGGCGGGTGTAGTGCGCGGCGCTTGGGTGGTTATGCACATCGAATCCACATCCTGACCAGGGGAGATGTTACGGCCAGGTATCCTGACTAGGGGCGATGAAAGCGAGCGTGAGAACAAGGTTCACATCTGTCACATCCGTCAGCCCGTTACCGTTCGGCCGCATAGCTCAATTGCGACCCGCAGGTCCATTGAATCCCGTCCGCAACAGGCTTACGTTGGTCCCCCGCCAGGCCTGCGAAAGGAACACCATGAAGGCCACTTACACCGTCACCGGAATGACCTGCGGCCATTGCGTCATGCACGTCAAAGAAGAGGTCTCGGCGATCCCGGGCGTTACCGCGGTCGATCTGGAGCTCGCCGACGGCAAACTCGACGTGAGTTCAGAAGCGCCCATCGACTTCGACCGGATTGTCGAGGCGGTTTCCGAAGCCGGGGATTACTCCGTGGCGTGACCTGATGACCAGTGTGAACCCGGAGTCGGTCGAGCTCGACATCACGGGGATGACCTGCGCATCGTGTGCGGCGCGAATCGAGAAGAAGCTCAACAAACTCGAAGGCGTTCAGGCCTCGGTGAACTACGCCACCGAGAAAGCCACGGTGGTCTTTCCTACCCCGGTGAGCATTGACGAACTCATCGACGCTGTGCGCAACGCGGGATACGACGCGGCTGCGGCGAACCCTGAAGCCGATCCAGTGGACCACGCACGGGTGCTGCGCACTCGACTGATCGGTGCGGCCATTCTGGGCGTGCCGGTAATCGGATTGGCCATGATTCCTGGCATTCAGTTCCCGGGATGGCAATGGGTAAGCCTGGCGCTCACGATCCCGATCTACCTGTGGGCCGCCTGGCCCTTCCATCATTCGACCTTGGTGAACGCCCGCCATGGGGCGACCACCATGGACACACTGATCAGCCTAGGCACCACAGCGGCCTTCGCCTGGTCGGTCTACGCGCTGCTCTTCACCGAAGCCGGAAGCCTGGCCTACCGCCATGGTTTCGAACTGACCGTCATGCGTGGTCATGGGCAAGCGGCGATCTACCTGGAAGCCGTCGCCGGAATCGTGCTCTTCCTGCTTCTGGGCAGATACCTCGAAGCCCGCGCCAAGCACACTGCCGGCGAAGCCGTGCGGTCGCTCCTCCAGCTGGGGGCAACCACCGCGACAGTGATCACGGCGCAAGGCGAAACCCCGGTGCCGATCGACAGGCTTGCCGTCGGGGATCGCTTTGTGGTGCGACCTGGCGAAAAGGTTGCGACC
>CAYWIN010000031.1:0-6375 GCA_964458365.1 uncultured Propionibacteriaceae bacterium | reverse complement strand
GCGACCGACGGTGTCGTGGTTTCCGGAATCTCCGCCGTGGACAACTCGTTGGTGACCGGCGAATCGGTGCCGATTCTGGTTGAACCGGGGTCGCCGGTAGTGGGGGCCACCATCAACGTCGATGGCCGACTGGTCGTTCGCGCTACCCGAGTGGGTAAAGACACTCAATTGGCTCAGATTGCCCGGCTCGTGACCGAGGCTCAGGCCGGGAAGGCTCCCGTCCAGGATCTTGCCGACCGGATTTCTGCGGTCTTCGTGCCCGTGGTGATCGGCCTGTCTGTAGCGACTTTCCTGCTGTGGCTGTTACTGGGCGAGAGTGTCTCCTTTGCTGCGGCTGCCGCCGTTGCTGTGCTGATCATCGCTTGTCCTTGCGCGTTGGGTCTTGCGACTCCGGTGGCGCTGCTGGTCGGGACGGGGCGAGGTGCCCAACTGGGCATCATCATTCGTGGTGCTCAGGTGCTCGAACAAACCAAAGGTCTCGACGTGATGGTGCTGGACAAGACCGGAACCGTCACCACCGGAGAGATGTCCGTACTGAAGGTCCACCCCATCGCCGGAACGAGTGAGGGTGAACTGCTGCGCTATGCGGGGGCGGCCGAGTCGGGGTCAGGACATCCCATCGCGGCCGCAATCGTGGCCTGCGCCCACAGCCCGCTCATTCCCGAATCGCTGCTCGACGAGGCTGGCCAGGGGATCACCGCAGTCGTGGCGGGTCGAGAAGTTCGCGTTGGGCGCCCCGAATGGGTGCTGAATGAACCGAATGTGCACCTCGATGCCGATGGGGCTGCAAATTCGGTGCGCGGTGCTGAACTGAGTGAACATTTCGTTCGCGATGCGGCGATCACTCAGGTGGCGGTGGCCTGGGACGGGCAGCTTCGTGGGCTGATCGACGTTGCTGATTCGGTCAAGCCCACCTCGACCGAGGCTGTGAGGGCCTTCCGTCGTCGGGGAATGGAGCCGGTACTCCTCACCGGCGACAACCCGCAGGTTGCTCAAAAGGTTGCCGATGAGGTGGGGATACATCGGGTCTTTTCCGCTGCGCTGCCAGCGCAAAAGGTCGCCAAGATCCGCGAGCTCCAAGCGAACGGACGGAAAGTCGCCATGGTCGGTGATGGGGTCAATGATTCCGCAGCACTTGCCCAAGCTGACCTCGGTATCGCCTTGGGGGCAGGAGCAGATGCGGCAATCGAGGCCGCCGATCTCACCCTGATACCGAACGACTTGCGCCTTGCCGCGACCTCCATCGACCTCGCTCGAGCCACATTGCGCAACATCCACCAGAACCTCTTTTGGGCGTTTGGCTACAACGTTGCCGCCATTCCGCTTGCTGCGCTTGGGCTGCTCAACCCGATGATTGCTGGGGCGGCGATGGCCTTCTCCAGCGTCTTCGTGGTTGCGAACAGCCTGCGACTGCGATGGTGGTCTGCCTAGCCTGACCGTCACCGACGGTGAGGGCCAGTTCAGTTTCCGTTCGACGCCGGGGGGTCGAAGAGTGCGTTTACGCGCCGACCAGGGAAGATCTTTCGGCCATAGTCGGGGGTGAGCCCTTCGGTGGCGGCGACCTGTTCGCCGGCCGCGAGCGCGTGGTAAATGTCGACAAATTCCCGCGATTGGTTCTCGATGGTCCACTGAGCGGCGAGCTCCTTGGATCGCGCCCTGGCACGACGAGCAAACTCGGGGTCCTTAAGGGCGTTGATCATGTCGACCATGGCGCTGGCCAAGGAGACGGCATTGGGGCGGGCCAGTACCGCGTTGACCCCGGGATCCACCACAAGGCGAAGCTCGTGGTCAACCATCACGAAGGGCAAGCCGGCGTGGGCAGCTTCGTGGAGGACAAGGGCTTGAGTGTCGGTCAATGAGGCGAAAACGAAGGCATCACCGGAGGCGTAATAGGCGCCGAGGCGTTCGCGAGGAATCTGCCCAGGCAGCTTGACCCCGCCGAAATGGGCCGCGCGCTGCAGTTTTCGTCGCAGCCGCTTTGGGGTGTTCTTCAGGTCTCCGACAATCATCAGTTCGGCATGGGGGACCTGGTCTCGCACCAAAGCGAAGGCATCAAGCATCAGCTCGATTCCTTTTTCGGCCGAGATCCGTCCGACATAAATCAGGCGTGGTCCGCGATGGCGGCTGATCGGGGCAAGCTCGGGCAGAGCATCGGTGCCGTTGGGAACCACGCGCACTCGTGCGTGGGGCGCGATTTCAAGCACGCGCTTGGCTGTCTTGTCCGAAGGCGTGGTCACAAGGTCGGCATCGGTGAGCATATTTGCCGCGAGCTCGAGGAGCTCCACCTGGGCGCCGCCGCGTCCGGGACGCTTGAACCTCATCTTCTTGATCTGCGCCCAGGTCGGCTTGTCCATATGGAGCTTGTAGACCTTGTAGGCGGCATTCAGAAACGGCACCACATGCCAGTAGTGCTCCGCGTAGGCCTCCAAGTCGGTGTGCCAGGTAATCACCATCGGACGTCCGGTGCGTTCTGCCACCCACATGCCCAACAGGCCAATAGACCCCAGCCCGTGAATGTGAATGACGTCGGGCGGATTAGCCACCATCTGTGCTAGCCGATAGTCGAAGTCTTGGCCCATGGCCAGGCGCACCTTGGTTCCGGGGATGGGCACGCTGGGTAGCCGTATTTCGCGCCGATTGGGGTTCTTGGCGTGTGGGTTGGGACCATCGGCCTCGGGGGCGATGAGCAGCACTTTGTGGCCGGCCGCCAGAACTTGTTCTTCGAGGAACTGCACCGCGTAGAGCAGGCCCGAATGTGCAGGGCCGTAGTTGTCGGTGAACTCCGCGATCGTCAGAACCCGCTCGCCCACAGAGGCTGGGATGGAGTGGGTCGCGTCGGTGACGGTTTCCTCGGTGATCTCAGCACCTTTCCTGTGAGCTGACGATGACACTCTAGCGAGTGCGCAAAGCGAGCCACCTGGCGGGGTCTGGTGAGTTCGAACATCACGCACTACCGCCCGGCTCCCGACGCTGGCAATGCCAGATCGAGCACCGGGCGGTAGATCCGCGGGAAAATCAGGAAAGCGCTTTGGCCTTAATCGCTTCGAACTCAGCACTGGTAATGGTGCCTGCGTCGAGCAGAGCCTTGGCGCGTGCGATTTCGTCCGATGGGCCGCCTGCGACCGACCGGATGTAGTCGTCGGCAGCCTGCTTGTTTTCCTTTGCTGCTTCCTCAGACCGCGTTGCCATGCCTGAACCGCGTGCGATCAGGTAGATCAAAATGGTGAGGAAGGGAATGAAAATCAAGAAGAACACCCATACGGCCTTTGCGAAGCCGCCTAGCTTCCGATCGCGGAACAAATCGGTCACCACAGCGAAAAGAGCGAAGAGGTAGGCGAAGAAGACGATGAACATGAAGACCCACCACACGGTGTTGCCGAGGGCAGCCCAGAAATCCGGGAGTTCCATTGTTTGCAGTGCAATCACAGTTGGTCCTTAGAACGAGGGGCGACACAATCGTCAGATCCAGCGTAGTTACGGACAAGGACATGCGCCGGAGAATGAAGGAGTTTCCGAAGTGGGGGTAATGGGGCTGCTAGCCTCGAGCAGGTGGTCAGGAATGTGGCACAGGCGGCCCCGGTTCGTTCGGTGGCGCGTTTCCGGCGCCTCCTGAAGATCCCATCTCTCGGGGAAGGGACGGCGAGCCCGGCGGTGAATACTGCGCAGGCGCGCCAACTGCTCGATGATCTGATGAGCAGGGATGTAGAGATTCCTGAGGCAACGAAGACCAAGTTTTTCGAGCCGGTCGGCCCGGCGCTCGCGACGGTGGTGATCTGGCACGGCTTCACGAATGCACCGTCGCAGTTCGCGGAGGTGGGCGAGCATTTGGCCGAGCAGGGAATGCGGGTCTTGTTGCCACGGATGCCTTATCACGGACAGGTCGACAAGTTCACCGATGATTTGGCCAAGCTCAGCCCGGAAATTCTGATTGACCATGCTCAAAGCTGCGTCGATTTGGCGGTGGGTTTTGGGGATCCCGTCTGGGTGGTGGGTCTGTCGGCGGGCGCCACTTTGGCAGCCTGGGTGGCCGCGACACGCAAAGAAGTGCGACGTCTTGTGCTGGCCGCACCTCTAGTGGCTCCGAAAGGTTTGCCGTTACCGGTGGTCCGTTTCTTTGTCCGCTACCCGCGGCTACTGCCCAAGATCTACTTTTGGTGGGATCCGCGGAAGAAGGCGGAACTTGGTCACAGTCCCTATGCATATCCCGGATTTCCGTTGCGGGGAATCATGCCCTACCTGCACATGTCAGAGGCACTTTTTGACGGGTCGATGCGTCCGAATCACTCATTGGAACGTTCGACCCTCACCGACAACCCTGGCGATTTAGCGATTCGCCGCGATGCGGCGAAGTCATTCCTCGATGATGTTTTCTGTCCCCTGTCCGATCACTGCGACGTTGCGCACTTCGATCCCGGCCTGAAGTGGATGCACGACTTCGTCGATCCTTACTCGCCGAATACGGGGACGACCCAACAGGTATCAGAGATTCTTCAAGCAAGTCTGGGGACTGGTAATCCCCGGGCCGGCGGGGTACTGGTGCCCCCCTATGTGGATCAGTAATTTGCCAATCTGACAGCTATCGAACTGTTCAAAGAATGTGTCAACACGCCAGTAGACTCCGCCACAACAGCATCGCGAAAAACGGGGTCACTTATGAGAAAACCCACACTGGCAGAGCGGCTTCGTTACTGGTTCGACAACTGGATGTCGCGGGGAACCGTGGCATTGATGGGTCTGCTAGGTCTGGCCACCGTGGCTCTGGTTGTGATTCTGGGGAGCCTGGCATTCGTTTTTCACGCCTATCCTGACGACGCAGAAAGCGCAGATCTGTTTGACATCTGGTGGGGTGGGTTGATGCGCACTCTCGATCCGGGGACGATGGGTGGCGATTCCGGGTGGGGTTTCCGCCTATTCATGCTGGCTATCACCATCGGGGGCCTGGTTATCGTTGCCAGCCTGATTGGGATCATCTCGGCGGCTTTCGATGACAAAGTGGCCCAACTGCGCAAAGGTCGCTCCCGTGTTCTCGAACGGGACCACACCCTGATTCTGGGTTGGAACAGCAAGGTCCTGTCCATCGTGAGTGAACTTGCCATCGCCAATGAATCCCGCGGGCGGGCCAGCGTGGTGGTGGTTGCGTCGATGGACAAGGTCGAGATGGACGAGCAGATCGAAGCCAATTGCCCAAACCTGGGGCGGACCAAAGTGATCTGTCGAAACGGGGACCCGAAGAGCTTGGCGGATCTCGCGCTGGGTAGCCCTCAGCGGGCGCGCAGCATCATCTTGCTGGCAGACGAAGATGCGGTCGACCCTGATTCCGATGTGATCAGAACTGCTTTGGCACTCACAAACCATCCCAAGCGGCCGTCAGATGACTTGCATATCGTCGCTGAACTGTCTGACCCCGACAATCTTGAAGTCGCCCAACTTGCTGGTCGCCATGAAGTCCACTGGGTGCTCGGCTCGACTGTCATCGGACGCATCACCGTGCAGAGTTGTCGCCAGTCCGGCTTGTCGGTGGTGTACCAGGAGTTCCTCGATTTCGACGGCGACGAGCTCTACTTCACCGAACAGCCATCGCTGGTGGGCAAAACCTATTTCGAAGCCCAGCGAGCCTTTCCGAAGTGCGCAGCCGTTGGTCTCGTGGCCGGGGAGGATCCGGTGATTAACCCGCCGGCAGACACGGTCATCGCGCCCACCGATCAAATCATTGTGATCGCTGCAGACGATTCCGAAATCGCCTTGGGCGAACCGGAAGAACCCTTCGGTGCCGAAGGGATCGTCGAGGGCACCACGCCATATCGTGCCCCGGAACGCACCCTGGTTCTCAACACCAACCCGGTGTTGCCCATGATGCTGGCCGAGCTGGATGAATACGTCGCCTACGGGTCAGAAGCGGTCGTGGTGGAACGCTATGGAGAATTCGAGGTGCCTCGGCTGGAGAATCTTGCTGTCATTCAGATCTCCGGAGATCCGACAAAACGCGCGGTTCTCGATCAGTTGGAGGTCCAGCTCTTCGACCACATCATTCTTCTGGCTGATCCGGAGGAGTTCGACACGGAAACCGCAGACAGTCGCACCCTGGTGACCTTGCTGCATTTGCGGGACCTTGCTGAGCGGCATGACCTGCACCTCAACATCGTGAGCGAGATGCTCGATGACAAGAACCGTGAGCTGGCCGAGGTGGCTCGCGCTGATGACCTCATCGTCAGCGACAAGCTGGTCGCACTGATGCTTTCGCAGATCTCGGAAAACCGCGGCCTGGGGAAAGTCTTTGAAACTCTCTTCGAAGCGGATGGGTCAGAGGTCTACCTGAGGCCGGCCGAGCACTACATCCGGTCCGGCGCGGCGGTGAACTTCTTCACGGTGCTGGAA
>CAYWIN010000030.1:12997-13448 GCA_964458365.1 uncultured Propionibacteriaceae bacterium | reverse complement strand
GAGGAGCATTCCCCTGGGGCGGACCTGGTGATCATGGCAGCTGCACCTGCCGATTTCACCCCGACCGAGTCACGCACCTCGAAACTTAAGAAGGCCGCCGATAACGGTCTGCATCTGGATCTTGTGCAAACCCCGGACATCTTGGCCGGATTGGCCCGAAAGCGCACCGACGGCCAAGTCGTGGTGGGCTTCGCCGCCGAAACCGCCGAAGATACCGCTGAACTTATCGCTTTGGGCACAGCCAAGCGGGCCGCCAAAGGCTGCCAACTCCTCGTAGCCAACGACGTGTCGGGATCGGCCGTCTTCGGCGCCCCAGACACCCGCGCCTATCTGATCAGCGCAAATGCGCAGCCGGTACCCGTGGCGGGAGCAAAGACAACGGTCGCTCACGCCATTCTTGACGCAGGCTTGGACCTGTTGGAAAGGAAGTCTGCGTGAGTCGCTTATTCAC
>CAYWIN010000030.1:0-12987 GCA_964458365.1 uncultured Propionibacteriaceae bacterium | reverse complement strand
CCACCGGAACGGTGGTTGTTGCCGGTGAAGTCACCACCAGCGCCTACGCCGAAGTGGCCCAGTTGGCTCGCGAACGCATCATCGAGATTGGCTACGACTCGTCCGAAAAGAGCTTCGACGGGAACTCCTGTGGAGTCCTGGTTTCGATTGGCAAGCAGTCACCGGATATTGCCCAGGGCGTCGATCATGCCGAGGAACAGCGCAGCGAGGGATCCCACGACGCGCTCGACGTTCAAGGTGCCGGCGACCAAGGCTTGATGTTTGGCTATGCCTGCTCCGACACTCCCACTTTGATGCCGCTTCCCATTGACATTGCGCATCGCCTCTCCGAGCGATTGGCCTTTGTCCGCAAGAGTGGGGAGTTGGACTTCCTGCTCCCCGACGGCAAGACCCAAGTGACCGTCGAATATGAGGCAGCCAAGCCGGTCAGGGTCGACACTGTGGTGATCTCCACCCAACATGTGGCAGAGGTATCTCAACAGACCATCGCCGAGCAGATCGCCCGAACGGTCATTGATCCGGTCTTGGCTCGCTATCCGATCCCTTCGTCGGATCGGCACACATTCATCAATCCCACCGGAAAGTTCGTGATCGGCGGGCCGATGGGTGACGCTGGCGTGACCGGACGAAAGATCATTGTCGACACCTACGGCGGCATGGCCCGGCACGGTGGGGGAGCGTTCTCCGGCAAAGACCCATCGAAGGTTGATCGTTCGGCGGCCTACGCGATGCGTTGGGTGGCCAAGAACGTGGTCGCTGCTGGCTTGGCCGAACGATGCGAGGTGCAGGTGGCCTATGCCATCGGTCGAGCTCACCCGGTCGGATTCCACACCGAGTGCTTCGGCACTGAAATGGTGCCGGTCGAGCAGATCAGCGATGCCGTCCTCCGCGTGTTCGACCTGCGTCCAGCCGCGATCATTCGTGATCTCGACCTCGTCCGTCCCATCTACTCCCAGGTGACCAACTACGGCCACTTCGGCCGCGAGTTGGACGTGATGACCTGGGAACGCACCGATCGCGCAGACGCTTTGAGCGCAGCGGTTCGAGGCTGATCGTCAGTTCCAAGCCTTACTATTTCGGCCATGGAGTCAAAGGTGGCCAGGGTCGCGGTGGATATGCCCCTGGCAAACCTGGATCGCCCCTTCGACTACTCCATTCCCGCCGAACTCTCCGACAAGGTCCGCGTCGGGGTTCGAGTCAAGGTTCGCTTCGCCGGTCGCCAACGTAACGGTTTCGTCGTGCAACTGAGCGACACAGCCAGCCGCGATTCGCTTTCACCACTCACCGCCGTCATTTCGGCCGAGCAGGTACTCGTTCCCGAGGTTGCTGGCCTCATTCGCGACGTTGCCGATCACTACCTTGGTTCGTTCTCCGATGTGGTTCGTGCGGCGGTCCCGCCCCGGCATGCGACAGTCGAGAAGGCCGAAACCTCGGACCGGCCTCTTCCGCGCGGCGACGCAGAACTGTGCCCTGCGCTGAGCGGCTACCCCGATGCCGCCGGCTTTTTGGCAGCGATCCGCACCGGAGGGCATCCGCGGGCAGCTTGGACCGTCGCCCCCAGCCAGGAACTGGCCGGAAATTGGCTTCACGGGTTCACCGAAGCCGCAGCGGCAGCCCTGGCGTCGCGGCGCGGCGTCATCCTTTTGGTACCCGACGCCACCGCGCTGGACAAGGCAAAAGCCCATCTCGGCGCAGCCTTCGGCTCGGGGAGCTTTGTCGCGCTCAGTAACGACGCAGGTCCAGCCACCCGGTATCGCAGCTTCCTGGCGATATCCCGCGGCCATGCCTCGCTCGTGGTCGGAACCAGAGCCGCCGTCTTCGCGCCGGTGCCCCAACTGGGACTGATCGCGATGTGGGACGACGGCAACGACGCCTACGCCGAGCCGCACGCTCCGTATTGGCACACCCGCGAGGTCGCCGCATTGCGGGCTCACCGCCAGCGCTGCGCGCTCTTGTTCGCCGCTCATGGCCGCACTGCAGAGGTCCAGCAACTGGTCGAGCGCGGCTGGCTGGGCTCGATTTCCGCGCCACCCCAGCAGCTGCGCCCTCTCGTGGCCGCAATCCGATCTACCGCTCCGGTCAGTGACCGGGATCCGTTCGCCGAAGTATCACGAATTCCCAAAGACACGTTCACGATCATCCGCAATGGCCTCACCAGCGGCCCTGTGCTCGTTCAGGTGCCTCGATCGGGGTATCGCCCCGTCCTGGTGTGTGCCCAATGCCGAGAACGTGCCGAATGCCCCCGTTGCGGCCAAGCACTGTCTGACACCGGCAGCGGGCAGATGAGCTGCCGATGGTGTGGGCCGACGCCCCGGCCTTGGCACTGTCCCAGCTGTGGGTCCACGCATCTGCGCAGTGCCGTCGTCGGAGTTGCTCGCACCGCAGAAGAGCTCGGTCGGGCCTTTCCCGGAGTGCCGGTTTGGCAGTCGTCGGCCGACAAGCGGCTGAGTGAGGTAACTGACGCGCCAGCGTTGGTTTTCGCGACGCCTGGCGCCGAACCGACGGCGTTGGGTGGATATGCCGCTGCGGTGCTTCTGGATACCGAACGAATGCTGGCCCGAGCTGATCTCCGTACCGGGGAGGAGTCGCTCCGACGATGGTTGAGCGTCACGGCGTTGGTTCGTCCCGCCGAACAAGGCGGGACGATCTCGGTGGTTGGCCCGGCAGGTCAGCGTGAAATCCAGGCATTGCTGCGCCTCGATCCGGTGGGTTATGCCCGCCAGGAACTCGCTCAACGTGGCGAAGCCGGATTCCCACCGGCGGTGAAGCTGGTCACTATCCAGGGCCCAGCGGCCGAAGTGTCTGCCCTGCGCCAGGCGTTGCGCCTGCCGGACGCGGCGCAGGTTATCGGGCCTTTTCCGCTGCCACCATCGGGCACCGATGAGGCCCAGAGCCGTTTGACCGTTCGATGCCCACATTCGGCCTCACCGGATGTTCTCGCGATCTTGCGCGAGAACAAGTCCACCCGCGCGGCCCGAAAGCTCCCTGCGCTGCGCTTCAGCGTCGACCCTCAAGTGATGGACTGAGCCACCGATAGACTCCGCTCCATGCGTTTGGTCTTCGCCGGAACACCTCAAGTCGCCGCCGACACTTTGGCGGAGCTTCTCGCCAGCGATCACCATGAAGTGGTCGCAGTATTGACCCGACCCGATGCAGCCCAGGGGCGCAGCTCGCGCCTGATGCCTTCCCCGGTCGCACAGCTGGCCATGGACCACGGCATCGAGGTGTTGCGTCCTGCTCGGGCCCGCGATCCCGAGCTGGCCGACCGGTTGGCCGAACTGGCACCGGACTGCTGCCCCGTCGTGGCCTACGGCGGACTGATTCCCGCTCCTTTGCTTGCTGTGCCCACCCACGGTTGGATCAATGTGCATTTCTCGCTGCTGCCACGCTGGCGGGGCGCCGCCCCAGTGCAGCATGCGATTGCGGCTGGCGACCCGACTACCGGAGTGACGGTCTTTGAATTGGTCTCTGAGCTCGATGCGGGTCCGATTCTGGGTCAGGCGATCTATCCGCTCGACGAACTCACCACTGCAGGCGTTGCTCTGGCTGAGCTTCAGACCTTGGGCGCGCACCTGCTGCTGGACACCCTTGCCGCGATTGAGGCTGGCACCGCCATCTCGACTGACCAAACCGAGATCGGTGTCACCGTGGCACCGAAACTGACAGTGGGCGCTGCCCGGTTGGATTGGCAGCGCCCGGCACGAGAGTTGCAGCGCCAAGTGCTGGCGAACAATCCATCGCCTGTGGCTTGGACCACGCTTGACGGCCAGCGGTTTCGGATCTTCTTGGCCCGGGCCGTGGAAGGCCCGCCGCTTGATCCTGGCCAGATTCACGTCGAAAAGAGGCGGGTCCTGGTGGGAACCGGACACGATGCATTGGAACTGATCCAGGTTCAGCCCGCCGGACGCAAAGCCGTCGCGGGTGCCGATTGGGGACGCGGCTTGCGCGGCCCGGGGCGGTTCGAATGAGTCGCAAAGGCCGCCGTCGCGATGTTGCCCGCAGCACAGCCTTTTCGGTGATGCGCGCGATCAACGGCGGGGGAGCCTACGCCAATCTGGAACTCGCCAAACAACGATCTTCGCTGTCGTCAGCCGACGCCGCGTTCGTCACCGAACTCGTCTCGGGAACCTGTCGGGCGATGGGCAGCTACGACAGGGTGATTGTGGCCGCCTCCGGACGCGAGCTGCGCACCCTGCAACCGGCATTGGTTGACCTTCTTCGTCTGGGAACCCACCAGCTGCTCGGGATGCGCGTGCCCGCGCACGCCGCAATTTCCACAACCGTTGATCTCGCCGCGCTCGAAGTTGGCGAGCGCCTGGTGGGGGTCGTCAATGCCATTTTGCACAAGGTTGCCCTGCGTGACTGGCCGGAATGGCTCGCCACACTGAGCGCCGACGAAGACAACTTGGGCAAGATCGCGCTGGCCCACCATCATCCCCGCTGGATCGCTGAGGCTTTCGCCGAAGTGCTGAGCATCGACGAGTTGATCGCGGTGCTGGCTGCCGACAATGTGCCGCCACGGCCAACCCTGGTGGCCCGCCCAGGCTTGGCCGATGTTGCTGAACTGGGCGCTGAACCGGCCCGCTATTCGCCCTTCGGCGCCTACGCCGATGGCGACCCGACCGCCATCCCCGCTGTCGTTCATGGCCGGGCTGGAGTCCAAGATGAAGGCTCACAGCTTGTCACGCTGGCCTTGGCTCGCGCCGAAGCCACAGACGGACCCTGGCTTGACCTGTGCGCTGGGCCAGGGGGAAAGACCGCTCTGTTGACCGGCCTCGCCCGCCTCACCGACACCCATCTGCTGGCCGCAGAGCTTCATCCGCATCGGGCCGGGCTGGTAGCCGAGAACGTCCGGGCCTATCCACGGTCTCAACGTCCCCTCGTCGTGACCGCCGATGGCACCCGCCCCGCATGGCGACCAGACAGCTTCGCGAAGGTGCTGGCCGATGTTCCCTGCACCGGTCTTGGCGCGTTGCGCCGCCGCCCCGAGGCCCGGTGGCGGAGAAGCCCGAGCGACCTGGTCGACCTGGTTGAGCTGCAAAAGAAGCTGCTGGACAGTGCGCTTGCCGCGGTCAGGCCCGGCGGAGTCGTCGCCTACGTCACCTGCTCGCCGCATCCGGCCGAAACCACCGAGATCGTCGACAACGTGCGCGACCGGGTCGATGTGATCCCAGCCGCAGACCTCCTGCCGGAGGTGCCTAATGCCGCCATGGACGATTACGTCCAACTTTGGCCGCATCGGCACGGCACCGACGCCATGTTCTTGGCCCTGCTGCGCCGACGATAGGCTAAGCAGGTGGGAATGCGGATTACTCCGAGCGTGCTCAACGCTGACCTGGCCAACTTGAACGCCGAAATTGCTCGCGTGCCGAGCGCCGATGCCATCCATTTGGATGTCATGGACAACCGTTTCGTGCCGAACCTGACTTTCGGGCTTCCCGTGGTCGAACGGGTCCGCGCGGGCGTAGACAAGATGCTCGACATCCATCTGATGATCTCAGAGGTCGACCGTTGGGCACCCGGCTACGCCGAGGCCGGTGCCGAATCCGTCACTTTCCACATTGAGGCCTCAGATGCGCCTGTCCGGTTGGCTCGCCAACTGCGCTCTTTGGGAGCCCGAGCGTCGATGGGTCTCAAACCGGCTACGGCCATCGAGCCCTACGAAGATCTGCTGGGCGAAATCGACATGGTCCTTTTGATGACCGTCGAGCCGGGATTTGGCGGTCAGTCCTTTCTCGACATGGTCCTGCCCAAAATTCGGCGCACCCGCGCCTTGTTGAACAAACATGGCGGCGACATTTGGCTTCAGGTCGATGGCGGAGTGAGCCCCGAAACCATCGAGCGATGCGCAGAGGCTGGCGCGGACACCTTTGTGGCAGGATCGGCGGTTTACCGTGCCGACGATCCCGACGCGATGGTGCGCCAGCTCAAAGGGCAAGCGCAGCGCTGCTGCGGCTAAGGTTCAGCCTCGACGGCGATCCCTGCGCCGCAAATAGCGTTCGAACTCAGCCGCAATCGAGTCGCCACTCGGGTCAGGTGTGGTTTCGTCACGACGCTCTTCCAGTGCACTGACATAGCCCGCGACTTCCGGATCGTCGGCCACCAGCTCATCGACCTGGGTCATCCACATCGTTGCGGCATCCGACAAGTCTCCGGTGTCGAGAGCGACGTTGAGGACGTCCTCTAGGCGAGCCAACAGCGCCAAGGTGGCTTTCGGGTTGGGCGGATCGGCCACATAGTGCGGCACTGATGCCCATAGCGACACCACAGGCAACCCGGCCTGTTCACAGTCATTCGCTAGCACACCCACAATTCCGGTCGGCCCGGCGTAATCGGACGGTTCAAGTCCCAACTCCGAACCAATCGTGCCTTCGCTGGCCGTACCGGTGACCGGAACGGGACGGCTGTGCGGCGAATCGGTCAGCATGGCACCCAACAACACCACCATCTCGGGCTGGATGCTGCGCAGCATCGACACCAACCGCGAGCTGTAGGCCTGCCAACGGTAGTTGGGTTCTGGCCCGCCGATAAGCACCAGATCGCGCTCATCCAAAGCCGCAATCAACACTTCCGTTGTCGGCCATTCCAGTCGTCGCCCATCTTCTCCGGCCTTAATGATCGGACGGTTGACTTGGAAGTCGTAGTACTCCTCGGGGTCGAGCGCAAAAAGCAGCTGTCCGCCGTAACGCTCGACCAGATGGTCGATCACGCCGCTGGCCGCTTCGCCGGCGTCATTCCAGCCCCCAAAGGCCGCAATTACTGCCGGATTGCGTAACTCGGTGAGTCCACGAGGTTCTGCCATACGCTCCAGCTTAGGTGGACTCGCATATTCTGCTGCCCATGACCGGTGATCTGCGCGCTGCTTTGGCTGCTCGAGTTTTGGTAGCCGACGGTGCTATGGGAACCATGTTGCAGGGGTACGACCTCACCATCGATGACTTCGATGGCCTCGACGGCTGCAACGAAATGTTGAACCTGACCCGCCCTGATGTGGTGAGCGCGATCCACGCCGCCTATTTCGAAGCGGGAGCCGATTGCATCGAAACCAACACCTTCGGGGCGAACCTGTCGGCGCTGGGGGAGTACGGCATCGCAGACCGGATCGACGAGCTTGCGCTGGCGGGTGCTCGGCTCGCGCGCACCGCCGCCGACGCCGCCTCGACCGTGCAACGTCCACGCTTCGTGCTGGGAAGTGTGGGGCCAGGAACGAAACTGCCCAGCCTCGGCCACGTCAGCTATCGAGCATTGTTGACCGCCTATCAGCGGCAGGCTGAGGCGATGATTGCCGGCGGCATCGATGGCTTCCAGATCGAAACCTGCCAAGACCCGCTGCAAGCCAAGGCCGCCATCAACGGCGCCCGGGCGGCCCGAAAGGCGCAAGGACGCGACGTCCCGATCTTTGTCAGTGTCACGATTGAAACGTCGGGCACCATGCTGCTGGGAACCGAGATCGGCGCGGCCATGACCTCCTTGGCCGGTCTTGGCGTCGAAGCCATCGGTTTGAACTGCGGCACTGGCCCTTCGGAGATGAGCGAGCATCTGCGCCATTTGAGCCGCCACTGTCCGGTGATGGTCTCAGCGATGCCCAACGCCGGGCTGCCTGAGCTCACTGCTCAGGGCGCTCGTTACCCGATGGGGCCGAGCGAGTACGTCGACCATCTGGGGCGATTCACCCAGGATTACCAGCTTTCTTTCGTGGGTGGCTGTTGCGGCACGACGCCGAGCCACATCACCGCCTTGGCCCAAGCGGTCGACGCCCTCCCCGCCCCCGCCCGAGAACCGGTCATGATCCCCGCAGTGTCCTCGCTGTACTCAGAAGTTCCTCTGCAGCAAGACACCAGCTACCTGTCCATCGGGGAGCGCACCAACGCCAACGGCTCGAAGGCTTTCCGCGAAGGTCTTCTCGCCGAAGACTGGGCGGCCTGCGTCGACATTGGCAAAGGTCAAAGCCGCAGCGGGGCCCATCTGCTCGATATTTGCGTGGACTATGTCGGACGCGACGGCGCCAGCGACATGCACCAGGTGGTTTCGCGGATGCGCTCGGCAGTGTCGTTACCGATCATGATTGATTCCACGGAGCCCGCAGTCTTGAAAGCCGGGCTGGAGCTCCTCGGCGGCCGCTGTGCCATCAACTCGGTGAACTTCGAGGATGGCGATCAGCCGGGTTCGCGTTTTGCTCAGGTGATGGAGTTGGCCGTCGAACACGGGGCTGCTGTGGTGGCCCTGACCATCGACGAAGAGGGCCAAGCCCGAACGGCCGACGCCAAAGTGCGTGTGGCCGATCGGCTGGTGGAGACCATCACCGGCCAATGGGGATTGCGCACCAGCGACATCATTCTTGATTGCCTCACTTTTCCGATTGCCACCGGCCAAGAGGAAACCCGTCGTGACGGCATCGAAACGATCGAAGCCATCCGACAGGTGAAGGCGCGCTATCCAGGCATCCACACCACTTTGGGCTTGTCCAATATCTCCTTTGGGCTCAATCCGGCAGCCCGTCAGGTGCTCAACTCGGTCTTTCTGCATGAGTGCATGGCTGCCGGGCTGGATTCAGCCATCGTGCCGCCCGCCCGCATCCTGCCGATCGCTCGCATTCCTGACGAACAGCGGCAGGTTGCTGAGGACCTGGTCTTCGATCGACGTCGCCCTGGCTATGACCCGCTGGCTCGGCTCTTGGAGATGTTTGAAGGCGTGACTGCGAGCAACACCCGCCAAGAACGTGCCGCCGAAATGGCCTCTTTGCCCGTCACCGAACGGCTGAGGCGCCGTGTCATCGATGGTGACGCCACCGGGATCCACGCCGACCTCGACCTGGCTCTGCAGGAAAAGCCGGCCCTGGCGATCATCAATGATGACCTTCTCGAGGCGATGAAGACCGTGGGAGAGCTGTTTGGCTCCGGCCAGATGCAGCTGCCTTTCGTGCTGGCCTCAGCCGAAGTGATGAAGACCAGTGTCAGCTACCTGGAGCCTCATCTCGACAAGGCAGATACCGGAGGCAAGGGCACTTTGGTGCTTGCCACAGTGACCGGAGACGTCCACGACATTGGCAAAAACCTCGTCGACATCATCTTGACCAATAACGGCTACACGGTCATCAATCTCGGCATCAAACAGCCGGTCAGCGCGATCATCGAGGCTGCGATCGCGCACAATGCCGACGCGATCGGCATGTCTGGGCTGCTGGTGAAATCAACAGTGGTCATGCGCGACAACCTTTCGGAGTTGAACCGCCGTGGACTGGCACGTTTTCCGGTGCTTCTGGGCGGAGCCGCGTTGAATCGCAGCTTTGTCGAAGACGACCTCAACGAGCTTTACCAGGGGGAAGTGCGTTACGCACGGGACCCTTTCGAAGGCCTCGCTTTGATGGAATCGGTTGTCGCGATCAGGAATGGGGAGCCGGGGGCAGAGTTGCCTGCACCTCGGCATCGCCGCACCCCGGTTGCCCGCACCGAGGCCGTGTCCGTCGAGACGGCAACAACCCGCTCCGACGCCGCCCGAGGCGCCGCCGTACCCACCCCTCCGTTTTGGGGCTCGCGGGTGGTCAAGGGAGTTGCCTTGGACGACATCGTCCGGTGGCTCGACGAACGTGCCACCTTCGTTGGGCAGTGGGGGATGAAGCCGGTTTCCGGGGGGCCCAGCTACGCCGAGCTTGTCGAGACTCAGGCACGTCCGCAGCTTCGACGCTGGCTGGATCGACTCCGCACCGAGCAGATCCTCTCTCCTGCCGTGGTCTACGGGTATTGGCCGTGTCACAGCGAGGGCAACACCCTGATTTTGGGCAGTCCGAACGATCCCGCGCGCGAGGTAGCTCGATTCGAATGGCCGCGCCAGAGTCGGGAACGTCACCTGTGTCTGGCCGACTTCTTCCGCGATGCAGATGAGGCCTCCGCCGGCGGTCCTGACGTGATTGGGCTTCAGCTCGTGACGATGGGCGATGTCGCGGCAGCCACCGGTGAGCTCTTTGCCGCCGATGCCTATCGCGACTATCTGGAACTTCACGGATTGAGCGTGCAGTTGACCGAAGCACTCGCGGAATACTGGCATTCTCGGGTGCGCGCCGAGTTGGGATTGAGCGATCCCGATGACATTGAGTCGATGATCTCTCACCAGACGTATCACGGGGGACGGTTCTCCTTCGGCTATCCTGCCTGTCCTGAACTTGCTGACCGGAGCACACTGGTGAGGCTGCTGGATGCGAATCGGATCGGGGTCACCTTGTCCGAGGAGCTTCAGCTTCATCCCGAACACTCAACCGACGCAATCATCGTCCATCACCCGGAGGCCAAGTACTTCAATGCTCGCTGAACGCGCATTCCCGCGGCTCGCGGCATGGATTGCGGGCGTGTTAGCCGTCGGGCTCAGCCTGACTGGTTGCGGGGCGACCGGTTCGCCCTCGAGCGGTGCAACCAACGGCCGGTTCTTCACGGTGGCGGTCACCGGCGCGATCAGCACCCTGGACCCGACTTCTGCCGTCGGACGCACTGATTCGATCCTGGTGAGCAGCGTCTTTCAACGGCTCATGCGGGTCATTCCCATCACCGGTGAACTCAAACCTGACGCTGCCAACGACTGCGTCTTCGTGTCTCCACTGGTGTACCAGTGCACCTTGCCCAACACCCTGAAGTTCACCAACGGTTCTGCGCTGACTTCCACGGACGTGAAGTTCTCCATTCAGCGCGCCTTGCGTTTGGCCGATAGCCGCACCTCTGTCGGGCTGCTGAGCGCGTTGAGTCGCATCGAAACTCCCAACGACCAAACCATCCGATTCGTCCTTGCCCACACCGACAACCAGTTCGGCTATGCGCTGGCCGCGCAGGCCGCGTCCATTGTTGACCACCGCACTTTTGATCCCGATGCGGCTTTGCCATTGACGCGGCTGCCGATCGGGTCAGGCCCTTTCGCTCTTACTCAGGTCACGACCTCGAGCGCGCAGCTCAGCAGGTACAGCGACTATTTCGGTCCGCTCGGAGCGAGTTTGGACAACCTCCACGTCAAAGTCTTCAGCGATTCGAGCGCTGTGGAAGCTGCGGTGGCCGCGCACACCGTCGATGCGGTGTGGGCGAGCTTGGATGCCCCCGGCCAGCAACGCATCGACGACCAAATCGATAACAGCACTGATCACACCGCCAACGGCTTCGTGCGCATTTCGCTTCCCGGGGTGAAGGTGACGCGCCTGTACTGGAATCCGACGAGCCGTTGGCGGGCAAACAAACGCGTTCGGGATGCGGTGGCTTTGGCGCTTCAGTCCGATCGGACACTTGACTCGATCATCCCGCAGGGCGTGCCAGATCACATCAAGGCTTTCTCAGTGGGTGGCCGGGCGAAACTGCCGTCCCTTGGCGCTACCAGGGTTCACTTGGATCTGGGCTATGACGTCACCGACCCCACCCAGGCCGATCAGGCCCGGCTACTTCGTGACCGCTTAGAGGATCTTGATTCGGTCAGTGTTCGGGTGATTTCCTCTGGGCCTGCCGACCTGGTCTTGACCGCCCAACCACCGTGGGTGGACAACGCCATCGGATGGCTGCAGCTGTATTCCAGCGCACCCTTGCCGGGCAGCGCCGTCAAAGTGCGGCAACTGGAGGCTTTGGCGCGCAGCAACCAAGGCACGACTCGCGCCATCGACCTGGGCGAGCTTCAAAAGCAGGCCGCGGCGGACAACACCGTCCTTCCGGTCAGCCAAACTCAGCAACTTCTGCTCGTTGGGCCGCGGGTGTATCTGCGTCCCGAAAGCTACGGGTCTGGCCAACAATTGGGACTATGGGGGTTCGGCGTTGCCTGATTTCACCGGAGTGCACACCGGGCCTTTCCAGGCCGGTGAGCGCATCACATTGACCGACACCAAAGGCCGCCGCCATTCCGTCGTCCTCGCCACCGGCGCGAGCTTTCACACCACCAAAGGTGCGATCAGCCACGATGCGTTGATCGGGCAACCCGAGGGCAGCGCGGTACGTTCGGTGGGGGGAGTCGACTATCTCGCCTTCCGTCCCCTTCTCGAGGAATTCACCGTCAGCATGCCCCGTGGCGCGGCGGTTGTGTACCCCAAAGATGCTGCACAAATACTGGTGCAAACCGACATCTTCCCTGGCGCACGAGTCCTCGAAGCCGGGGTGGGGTCTGGGGCGTTGACCATGTTTTTGTTGCGCGCGGTCGGTTGCGCAGGACAGGTCTATTCCTACGAGCGTCGCGAGGACTTTGCTGGGATCGCACAACGCAATGTTGAGAGTTTCTTCGGTGACCCCCATCCGGCTTGGCAGCTGCGAATCGGTGACCTGGTGGAGACCATTGGCCCTGAGCCCGTTGACCGGGTGGTCTTGGACATGCTCGCACCTTGGGAGTGCGTGGACGCCATCGGTGAGGTGCTCGTCCCCGGTGGGCTGCTGTGCTGCTACGTGGCCACGACGACACAGCTGGCCCGAACCATGGACACGCTGCGCGTCCATGGCGGGTTCACCGAACCCAGTGCCAAGGAGTATCTGGTCCGAGATTGGCACGCCGAAGGTCTCGCGGTCCGGCCCGGGCATGGCGCCGGAAGCCATACCGGCTTTCTGATCTTCACCCGTCGACTCGCGCCAGGCGTCAGCGCCCCCATCCGTAAGAGGCGTCCCGCACCCGGAGCGTATGGTCCGGACTATTCCGGCCCCCGCCCCGAAGGCGTGGGTGGTCCTGCAGCCGGGTAAACCCGCCCGCTGCCGGTAGGCTGTGCGGAGTTTGTTGAGGGACGGAATCAAGTGAGAGAACGCGAGCTGTCGCCGGTTGTGGTGATTGGCGCTGGTCTGGTGGGGGCTTCGGTGGCGAAGGCCCTGACCGCTGCCGGGCTCACCGTGCATGTGAGCGACAAGATCAAGAGTCACGCCCAAGTCGCTGCGTCGCAAGGGGCAGGAACAATCGCAGCCCCCGTTGCCGACCAGGTGCGCCTGGTGGTTGTCGCGGTGCCCCCCGAGGCACTGCCCGCCGTCATTTCGCGCGCACTGGAGACCTATCGGC
>CAYWIN010000029.1:10657-13588 GCA_964458365.1 uncultured Propionibacteriaceae bacterium | reverse complement strand
CACCCGCGCCGCGGTGGAAGAGGGCATCGTCCCCGGCGGCGGCGTCGCGTTGTTGCAGGCAGCGGCTGCGGCCAAGCTCGAGAATCTGGAAGGTGACGAAGCGACCGGTGCTCAGATCGTGTTCACCGCTTGCTCGGCTCCGTTGAAGCAGATCGCGGTCAACGCCGGTCTGGAGGGCGGCGTTGTTGCTGAGAAGGTGTCGAACCTCGAGGCGGGCATGGGGCTGAACGCGGCCACCGGCGAATACGTCGACATGGTTGCCGAAGGCATCATCGATCCGGCCAAGGTCACGCGTTCGGCGCTGCAAAATGCGGCCAGCATCGCGGCACTCTTCCTCACCACAGAAGCCGTCATCGCTGACAAGCCGGAGAAGGTTCCGGCTATGCCTGGTGGCGACGGTGGCATGGGTGGAATGGGCGGAATGGACTTCTGACCTTCTCATAACAACGGTGGTGGGGCCGGTCGCTTCGGCGGCCGGCCCCACCACCGTTTTCGTCTTGGAGAGGGGAGAGAATTTCGTTCACCCGCAAATGGTGTTCTTCGCCGTTCGCGTTGGCTAGTTTCGTCTGAGGCGACGCCGCATGGGGCCGCCTTCTGGTGTAATCGGCGAACAAATTGGGGGTTTGGTGACGATGGTCTTCCGACGATTGCGGACAACGTTGGTGGGGGGATTGGCAGCCGCGCTGCTAGCGGCAATCCTTCCGGCTGCTGTGGCGCCTCTTCCGGCTCAGGCAGCGGTCACCCGGTCGGTTCGCTGGGTGGCAGTGACGCCAGCCGCCTCGGCCTATGTGGACAAGAGCAACCCGAAGAAGAGCTATCTCAACCCATCGGTGCTCAAGGTCAGCAACTCTCGCTACACCGGTTATCTGTCCTTTAACCGGATCGCAATCGGTGCCGGTGAGGCGGTCACGGGCGCTTCATTGACGGTCTACACCAGCAGCGCAAACACGAAGACCTCGACCGGGGTCGTGGCGAGGCTCACGTCGTGGAATGGCAAGAAGACCACCTACAAGACGCGCCCGAAGTTGGGCACAACGGTGAGCGCCGCAACCAAGGTGGTCAAGAAGACTCGTTCCACAATCGCGCTGCGGGCACAAACCTTCGGCCAAATCTCTTCCGCAGCGGGGCTGGATCTCGGTCTGGTCCATTCCAAAAAGGACGTCACCGTCGAGTTTGCCGCACGCGGTGCCAATGCCCCGAAATTGACGGTGGCGATTACCAAGACCACGGTGACTCCTGACCCGGGCGCCCCTGTGCTCATCTCAGACAAGAACACCACCGTTTTTCCCGCCTCGACGACTGAGCTTGGCGCCCCGGTGAAGGCCGCCGGTTTGGGCGGCCGGCTCGTCTTTGCGCACTACTTCACGCCCTACCCCTTATCGCTGTCCAATGAACAGCGCGGCAAGGATTACTACTTGCAGCAATACACCAATCCGCACGCGACGGCGCCTTGGGAAGAATGGACGATCCCCTATGGTGGGCTGCTTCGGGACCGGCCGATTCCGGTGGAGGCGGGGAATCCGTCCACCTTCGTGAAGGACAATCTCAAGACGGAAATCAATCAGGCGAAGGCCGCAGGGCTGGATGGCTTTGCTGTGGACCTGTTGAGCGTCGATTCGAGCCTGAACGCCAACGGAGTTTACAACGACCGAAACTGGGCGTGGACCGTGGCCCTGCTCGAAGCGGCTAATGAAGTCGGCGGCTTCAAGATTATGCTTCAGCCCGACATGTGGGCCCTGGTCGGTGGCAAGGAGAAGGCCACTCAGGCCCAGGTGGTGGCCGCCTTGGTGAAGCTTGCCGCCTACCCGGCAGTCTTTAAGGACAAGACCGGCGTCGTCATTTCTCCTTTCAATGCCGAGCAGTGGACGCCCGCTCAGTGGAGCTCCACGATGAACGCGCTGAAGAGCAGCGGAGTCACACCCAGCCTCATTCCGTTGTTCCTTAATGCAAAGGAATCTCGCAACGCCTCCTGGGATGCCGTGGTGAACTGCACCGGGTACAGCGAGTGGGGTGCCCGTACTCCGGCAAATGTGCGCAGCTTGGCCGGTGAGATGCACGGTGCGGGAAAGACGTGGATGCAGCCGGTGGCCGTGCAAGATTCTCGGCCGAAAGAGGGCGGAAACCCCCAGTGGACGTATCCCGAAGCCCAGAACTCAGCGACTCTGCGACAGTCATGGCAGGCAGCGATCAGCTCCGGGGCCGACATGGTTCTCTTGCCCACCTGGAATGACTACTCCGAGACGACGTCTTTTGCGCCGTCAGTACAGCATGGCTACAGCATCTTGGATCTCAACGCCTACTACCTGTCATGGTTCAAGACGGGCCGGGCACCGGCGTCGTTCGCTCATGAGACCTTGATCCTTTCGCACCGAAACCAACGGACAGACGTTCCGGCCTCAACCTTCCAGCACGCCATGCGGCAAAAGATCGACTCGGCAGCGACGAACAAGGTTGAAGTGGTGAGCATGCTGAATCAACCTGCGGACATCCATCTAGCGGTGGGGAACAAGCTTTATTCCTACACCGCGCCAGCGGGGCTCTTCGTAGCAACGGTCTCCATCGAGACCAACGCCTACGTCAGTGCTGAGTTCGTTCGTGGGGGTGTTCGGCAAGGCAGCGTCAACACCTCAAGCGCAGCGAACGACAACAAGGTGCTTGCCGCGCCGCAGGTGCAGGATTTGGGCTACCGATTCGCGTCGAGTTCTCGGGCGCTCCCGCCCAAGCAGTAACCGTTTACCCATCCTCGAGCCGACACGCTGGGCATCTCGTCCAGCGTGTCGGCCTTCGCCGGTTTGGGGGCTGGCTCATCATGGTGCCGTGAGCGGGTTGCTGGAAGTTGTGGCGCTGAACACTTCGGACGCCGAGCGTGCCGAAGCCGGTGGAGCCGACCGGGTCGAGATCTGTGGCAGTCTTTCCGAGGGCGGGATGTCT
>CAYWIN010000029.1:0-10647 GCA_964458365.1 uncultured Propionibacteriaceae bacterium | reverse complement strand
GGTCGGCGATATTCGCCGGGTGTGTTCCCTGGAGATCCGGGTGATGGTTCGGCTGCGGGAGGGGTTCAGTACCGATGGCGGTGAGGCCATCCGTCTGCGGGGACTGATGTCGAGCTATCTGGACGCAGGCGCGGACGGGATGGTGCTCGGCTTTCTGAACGGAAACGGCGAGATCGATGCGCCCCTGGTCACTGAGCTGATCGGTGAGGCAAGCTGGCCGTGGACCTTTCATCGCGCGGTCGACTCCTGTTTGGAGACGGATCGAGCCTGGTCAGCGCTGGCGGCTTTGCCCCGGCTCGATCAAGTGCTCAGCGCAGGATCTGCTCGCGGTGTGGAGTATGGATTGAACGACTTGGTTGATCGGGCTCGGAAGGATCCCTGGTCGGCGAGCGTGATCATGGCCGGCGGTGGGCTGAAGGCTGAACACGTCCCGTGGTTAGCTCGGGCCGGGGTGCGTGCATTTCAGATATCCTCTGCGGCCCGGCCGGGCCGCTCCTTCAAGGCCTACGTGGATGAAGGCTTGGTTCGGTCCTGGCGCAATCTCATCGATCAAGAAACCCAGCACAGGCCCTGACAACGCCCGTTGGTCTAGGTGGCGCGACTTTCTGGGAATGGCTCGATATGCACAAAAGTTGTTGTCCCCGGGTAGGTCTCCTCAATCGCTGATTCGACGAGGTCGGCGACGTCGTGTGACCGCCGAACCGTCCAATCTCCGGGGACTTCCATGGTCAGGTAGACGAAGCGTTGTCGCCCGGATTCGCGGGTGCGGAGCTGGGTGATCTTCATTCCGCAGGATTGGCAAGCTTCCTTGGCGGATTGCGCAATTTGTTCGACCTCTTCGGGGGGCAACGCGCTATCAAGTAGCCCGACGACGGAACGGCGGACGAGAGTTCCGCCAGTGAACAAGATGTTCAATCCGACGAGGATGGCGACGATGGGGTCGAGGATCGTGAGGCCGGTCACGAGCACCAGGCCGATCCCTACGAGGACGCCTGCAGAGGTCCAGACGTCGGTCAGCAGGTGCTTACCGTCTGCCTCTAACGTGATGGATCGGTGGGCTTTGCCCGCTCGCACCAGCAAGAGGCCAGTGGCGAGGTTGAACAGGCTGGCGAGCAAGGAGAGTGCCAGGCCGATACCGAGCTGTTCGGGTTTGACCGGGTTGATCAGGCGCAGCACCGCGCTGTAGATGATCGCGCCGGCGGCGATAAAGATGAGGGTGCCCTCCACAGCGGCCGACATGTACTCGGCCTTGCCATGGCCAAAGTCATGGTTGTCGTCGGCTGGTTTGGCAGAAAGCTTGATCGCCCACATGGCGACGATGGCAGCTACCAGGTTGACCGTTGATTCCAATGCGTCGGACCACAGGCCCACCGAGTTGGTGATCCAAGCGGCCAGCCCCTTAATGGCGACGGTGAGAACGGCTGTTGCGATGGACAACCACAAGAACCGTTCGAGATACCGGTTATCCACCGGGGTCTGTGAGCTCGTGGCTGAGGACGATCTGGGCACCGCACTAGCCTACTGGCAAGGTTGACTCCTCAATTACCCCGAAATCTGCAGGCCACGCCTGGGGATTTCGGGCCAAGGCGACGATCTCGGGAAGCCGTTTGGGCCACACCTGCTGGTCGAGCGTGTCCAGTGAGTCAATGTGGAGCCAGTCGGCCCTGATGCGGCGAGTTCGCTCACGGGGGGTCAACCCTGCCAGGGAGACGGTGAAGGGCTCGGGGACGGCAAGGACGAAGAACGTCTCATGTTGTTCCAGGATCCTGTCGCTGTATCCGTGAATGACGCGACGCACCATGACCGGTCCGATGAGCTGAGACGGGTCAACATCGTGTCCGGTTTCTTCGCGCACCTCCCGGGCTGCGGCTTGGCAGACGTCTTCGCCATCATCGATTCCGCCACCGGGGGTCTGCCACCACCGAAGGCCAGGGATGTGCGGGTCGCAGTCGGAAAGCAGAAGCACCTTTCCTTGGCTGACGATGACGACTCGGGCCGCGGTCCGGCGTCGCCGTGGACGGTCCGCAGCGGCGTCGGATGACTCGGTCGGTTGGCTCATCATGGGCGACTTGGCGATTCGCCTCGCTGTAGTGCGCGGCCAACAATGGTGGGGGTAATCACCAGCAGGTTCCAGGCAGCAATCACAGAGCACAGACACAGCGCCATCCAGAATTCGAGTCCGGCCAGCGAGTAGATCAGCACGGCGAACGCGCCGACGAGGATCCACGAGAAGAGATAGGTGATGCGCAGTGCGACTCGCTGATATCGGATCTGCGAGGTGCCTACGGAGGCCACGGCGAGTGCGATCGGTGCGACGGGGAAAAGGATCGCGGCGACGATGAGGGACACCAAGACGGTTGGAGTTGAAGCGCGGAAGATCTGTGAGAACGTGACGGGGCCGGACGCCGCAGAGTTCTGGGTTGGTGCGGAGACGGGCCACGGGCTGGGTGCGGCCACTCCCAGTGTGGCCGGATTGAGCTGACTGGATGGTGGTGCGGGCTGAACGGGAAGGTATCCCGATAGGGCGGACCCCTGCGTGGCAAAGGGCGTATGTGGGTCGCGGTCAGCCGAAGAGTTCTCCTCGGATGTTAGGGGTGTGGCGACCGATTCGAAGGGTGCGCTCGGGTTTCGGCCAGGTTCGGCGGCGGGAACGAGCGTGCGCAGATCAGGGGCGCCTTCGGGAGGTGACTGGAACTGCGGCCGATTGGCGACCGGCGCCTCGGCCAAAGCCACCGGTGCTGGCGCCTCGGTGAGTGGGGCGGTATGTGGGGCGACGAAGGCTTGAGGGCGCGCTGTGGGCGCGTATTCGGGTCCGTCGGTCCAATCAGCCACGTGGTCAGCCTACCCAGCTGGATGCCAGAAGTGTTTCGGGCGACCCCTACCGCTAGGCTGGCGCTGCGGCCGACTGGCGGCCCGGACCAGTTCAGGAGTGAGAGACATGCCAATCGGCAAGGTGCGTTACTACGACGCGGAGAAGGGTTTTGGCTTCCTCTCCAAAGACGACGGTGGCGACGATGTCTATGTGCGTGCATCGGCGTTGCCCGAAGGCCTGACGAGTCTTCGTCGCGGACAGAAGGTTGAATTCGGCATTGTGGCCGGGAAGAAGGGCGAACAGGCTTTGTCGGTTCGTCTCCTGGACGCGCCGCCGTCCCTGTCCAAGGCGCAACGCAAGTCTCCTGAGCAGATGGCGATCATTGTTGAGGATCTGATCAAGATGTTGGATGGTGTGGGAGGCGGCTATCGCCGTGGGCGCCATCCTGACCCCAAGATGGCGGGCAAGACCGCAGCAGTGCTGCGGGCCGTTGCTGATGAACTGGAGCTGTAATTGTGAGCGTTGCCACCGCCGAAATTGATCCGGCCTGTGCGGACGCCGTTGAGCTTGCGCGCCAGGCCGCGATTGCTCGCGCAGGCGTGATCGAAGTAGGTGACCACGTCGGTGTGGTCGCCGAGAGTGCTCGCGTAGCCACACACTTGTTCACCTGTGCACACCCCGGATATCCGGGGTGGCAGTGGTCGGTGACCGTCGTGCGGGCCGCGCGCGCTCGAGTGGTCACGGTCAGCGAAGTGACGTTGCTCCCAGGGGAGGGCGCACTTCTTGCGCCAAGTTGGGTGCCTTGGTCGGACCGGGTGGGACCCAAAGACCTCACACCGGGTGTGATCTCTCCGACCCCTGCTGATGATGTTCGTTTGGAGCCCGGCTACACCGGCGGTGAAAGCGCAACCGATCCTGATCCGGCTGAGGCTGCGCAGACGCGTGCCGTGATTGCCGAACTGGGCTTGGGTCGACAAAGGGTCCTCTCCGTGGAGGGGCGCGACGAGGCCGCTGAGCGTTGGCTGGCCGGCAATGGGGGTCCGGAATCTGCGATGGCGAGTCAGGCGCCCGCCGAGTGCGTCAGCTGTGGCTTTTTTGTGCGCGTGTCTGGAAGCTTGGGGCGAATTTTTGGGGTCTGTGCCAACGAGCTTTCACCCAGCGATGGGGCAGTCGTTAGCGTCGATCATGGCTGCGGAGGTCATTCCGATATTCCGGAGCCAAGCCGGGGCGTCGATCTGTCACTCCCGGTCTGGGACACCGTCACCATCGATGAGGGCCTTTTCGACTGAATCGGGTCTCTTGGTGTGCAGGTGGAGTCTGCGCTGGATCAGAACGGTGGCCAGTCCAATGAGCCCGATGATGGTTCCGATGACGGCAACCCACAAGTACCAACTTCGGTCGCTATTTGCCAGCGGGATTTGAAAGATCACGCATAAGACGATCCCGATGCCAAAAGCGGCCGTTCCGGCACTCACCACGGCCAATCCGTCGGGATCGAGTGCACGAACGGGAGCCTGTATCAGCACCGGACGGTGTTCGTCACTGTTTTGCGTCACGGACAGCACCTTATGGCCATCTCCGGGGTCCTAGCATTTCGCCATGGCAAAAGCTGGTTCTGTGACGGTACCGCCGTCGTCAACTCCCAATAAGGGCTTGGACTCCTGGTTCGAGCTCACTAAGCGTGGTTCCACTCTCGGACGTGAAGTTCGCGGTGGTTTGGTCACCTTCTTCACCATGGCCTACATCATCATCCTGAATCCGATCATCCTCGGAACTGGAACCGATTCCACGGGTCACCTGATCAGTGGCGCGTTGCCGACCGATCCGAACGCCGTACAGATCTCGATGGCGATGGTTGCCGCTGCTACCGCCTTGATCGCCGGGGTCATGACGATTGTGATGGGTGCCTACGCACGGTTCCCCATCGCTCTGGCGACAGGTTTGGGTCTGAACGCGCTGGTGGCTTTCAGCATCGTGCAGCTTCCGGGAATGACCTGGGCGCGGGCGATGGGTCTGATTGTGTGGGAAGGCGTCCTGATTCTGATATTGGTGCTTACCGGCTTCCGTAAGGCGGTCTTTAACGCGGTGCCACGATCGATGCGTACCGGCATCTCGGTGGGTATCGGCATGTTCATCGCTTTCATTGGCCTGATCGATTCCGGCGTGGTGCGGGCCGGTTCAGGCACCCCGGTCCAGTTGGGCGTGAATGGACAACTGGTGGGTTGGCCGATTGGGATCTTCCTGTTGGGTCTCCTGATTCTGATCGTGCTGTTCGTGCGCAAGGTCAAAGGAGCGATGCTGATCGCTATTTTGGCTGCCACTGTCGTCGCGGTGATCCTTCAGACGTTTGCGAAGATCCCGGCGATGAAGGATGAGTCAGGCAAAGTGATCAACCCGACGGGGTGGATTCAGAACCCGCCAGTTATGGGCGACTTTGCCGCACCAAACTTGAGTCTGCTGGGCAAAGTGGACCTCTTTGGCGCCTTCAGTAGTGCCAGTGGTCCGGCTGCGGTGCTGGCGTTGATCCTGCTGGTGTTTTCGCTGCTTCTGAGCGACTTCTTCGACACGATGGGGACAATCGTCGCGGTGGGGGCTGAGGGAAATCTTCTGGCCGATGATGGGAATCCGCCGCGTACGCAAGAAATCCTGGTCGTGGACTCCGTCGCCGCCATCGCCGGCGGGTTGGGCTCGGTGTCGTCGAATACGGCCTACATTGAGTCGGCTTCGGGTGTAGGTGACGGTGCACGCACCGGGATCGCGTCTATCGTGACCGGTTTGGCGTTCTTGCTGAGCATCTTCTTGTCGCCACTGGTGAAGATGGTTCCTGCCGAGGCTGCCGCTCCGGCATTGTTCTTCGTGGGCTTCTTGATGATGGCTCAGGTCATCCACGTCGATTGGGAGAACCCCGAGCAAGGCATACCGGCATTCCTCACGATCGTCTTGATGCCGTTCACCTATTCGATCACGGTGGGCATTGGTGCGGGTTTCATTGCTTACGTCTTGATCAAGGTGATTGTGGGCAAGGCCAAAGACGTCCACACCTTGCTCTGGGTGGTAGCGGCGGCATTCTTGGTCTACTTCGGCCAAGGCTTGATTACGCCCTTGCTGAGCGCGACTCCGTAGCAACAAGAAAGGGGGCGGCGTCTCGGCAGAAGGCCGAGGCGCCGCTTTCTGCGTTCAGGCCTGATAGATCGCGATCAGGTCCGGTTCGGATCCGATGCTGTCGGGGGACTCCCGATGAACGAAGCCGTTCAGCAAGGGATTCAGTTGTTCGGCAATGCGCCTGTTTGCCTCGGTGAGCTCTGCCCATGCGGGGGCCCAGGCCTGGGCCATATCTGCCGCCTGACGGCCAGTGACCCATCCATCGGCGAGCCCCTCGTGGCGGGTGAGTGTGATTCCCAGATCGGTGGTGAAGAGATCGCTCAGGCTGTATCGGGACGGCACCTGGTGGCGGGCGAGGTCGAAATCGAAGTCACGGAGCTCCGATTCAGTGAGTTCGATACGGCTGTGGTTGACAGCCAAGAGGGTCAGCCAGAACTCGAAAAGGGCCCACGCTGCCGCGAGGCGCTGTGGGGGTAGGTATCTCCCGGCGAGCATGTCTTCAATATCGTCCGGCGTGGGCCTATCGGGGTTGGTGGCAGCCGAACCGTTGGGGCGTCGCATCAGGGGGCCAAGTTTTCCGAGCAGCCCCGGTCCCGGTGTGTGCGAACGCTGAAATTGCTGCTGTGCGGCATCCCTCAGCCGCTGTGCGGTCGCAGGATCAGCACTGAAGATGCGGCGGGCTTGGTCGATGTTGACGGCCCAAAGCTGAAGGGTGCCCATAGGCAAAACCTAGTCGCAACTGTGGGCTTCGCGCAGGAGGCGGCGCATGAAGAGAGACAGCCTGCAGCCCGATGACACCTGCTGGTCGCTGCTTGAGTGTTAGGAGAGGGTCGATAGGCTCTCAGGCATGGAGATGGTGTTACGGCGTTTAGTGGCCGCAGGTGCGTTAGGTGTGGCCCTCTTGCTGGGGTCTTCGGCAGCGATGGCTCACGCGGAACCAGCCAGTTCAGCGAGTCCCAAAGCAGGACATTCGAAATCGGCCACCGCAAAAGCTCCGAGTTCGAAGTCAGCCAGCCCCAAGCCTTCGACCAAGGCCGAAGCGGCTAACGCCGGTGAAGAGGTTGATTTCGGGGACGATGCCGACGTGCCCCCCGACAACTCCCGCCTGCTCTGGATTTTGGGCGGTGCCGCCTTGGTAGCCGTGATCGCCGGTTCTGTGGTGGTTATCAAGCGCTGAGCGGTGCCGGATTCCGCGCCGTCGCGCGGGATTATGCGCCCATGTCGGTAGGCTGACCGCGAGCCCAGGAGGAGCATCGTGAGTGAGTTGATCGACACCACCGAGATGTATCTGCGCACCATTTATGAGCTGGGTGAAGAGGGTATCCCGCCACTGCGCGCACGGATTGCTGAACGACTGAAACAATCTGGACCGACCGTTTCTCAGACCGTCGCACGTATGGAGCGTGATGGTTTGGTGTCGGTCCATGAGGATCGGCATCTGGTGCTCAGCGAGGTGGGGTTGATACGCGCCGAACAGGTGATGCGACGTCATCGTTTGGCCGAGTGCCTTCTCACGCAGATCATCGGATTGGATTGGCATCTGGCCCACGACGAGGCCTGTCGCTGGGAGCATGTGGTGTCCACCGACGTTGAGCGCCGGTTGGTGAACGTGCTGGGTACGCCCACCGAGTCGCCTTATGGCAACCCGATTCCCGGCTTGGATACGTTGGGCGTGGAAGCGCCCTCGACGGCTTTTCTTGAAGGCGTCCAGACCTTGGCTGATCAACTGTCGGTAGCGGGCGAACGCGATGTGACCGTTGTCCGGCTCAGCGAGCTGATCCAATCCGAGCCGGAAACGTTGAAGCATTTGGCCTCGGTCGACGCCATCCCCGGGCAGCGCGTGCGCGCGGCCATTTCGGGGCAGTTCGTGGTGTTGGGGGAGATCCCCCACCAGATCAGGATCGACCGGGAACAGGCCGATCACATCTTCGTTGCCGCCACCAGCGGGGAATAGCTGGCCGAAGGCCCGCGTTCTTAGTGTCGATAACAGACGACGAAGGAACAACTGATGGCAACCATTGAACTGACCGCGGAGAGCTTTGGCGACACCATCAAAGACAACGAGATCGTGTTCATCGATTTCTGGGCGGCGTGGTGCGGCCCATGCCAGATGTTCGGCCCTGTCTTTGAGGCTGTGTCGGAGGCCCACCCGGATGCGGTTTTCGCCAAGGTCGACACCGAGGCGGAGCAGGCGCTGGCCGGAGGCTTGGAGATTGCGTCGATACCGACGCTGATGGCCTTTCGTGACGGCTATTTGGTATTCCGGCAACCTGGCGCGCTCAACAAGTCTGGCTTCGAAGGTCTGGTGGAACAGGTCAAGGCTCTCGACATGGAAAAGCTCAAGACTGAAGCTGGTGTGGAATGAGAGGCGCTGTCACCCTTTGGGGTGACACTTTTCGGCGAGTCTCGATATAATCTTCACGAGGTCCCTGCCCCATCCCCCCGGGCAGGGACTTTTTTGCACCCCTACCAATATTTGGCCGTTGGCTAGGGGTTTTGGTTTTCTTGGGGTGTTCACCAGTTGATGGCTCGGTTCGTTAAGCTCAAGGCGAATGAACTGAGGAGAGTGCACGTGGACGGCAAGAATCGACGGCTGGAACTCAGTAATTTGCCCACCGGCGACGTCCCGGGGGATCGGGTCATCGTCACGGACGATCACCGGGCAATAGCCGGTGTCCTGCACGGTGCCGTGGGCCCGCTCCTGGCTAGCGCCCGCGCTGGCAACCCGTTCGGACGTGCGGTGCTGTCGGTCTATGGAGGTTCCGGTGTCGGCAAGTCCGAAGTGGGTGCGCTTCTCGTCGCCTGGTTGCGAGGGCAGGGCGTTTCGACCTATCTCCTCAGCGGCGACAACTATCCCAATCGGATCCCGGCCGACAACGACGCTGAACGTTGGCGGATCTTTCGGCACGCAGGTCAGCAATCACTGGATGAAGCCGGGCTCCCGACGTCCGCTGCAGCCCAGCTCGCCGTGCTCAGCGGCGATGGGCGTGACGCAGATCCGGCCGCATGTATCGAATATCCCTGGTTGGCCACCTATCAGCAGGCCGGACGCGAGGCACTGTCGAGGTATTTGGGCAGTGACGCGGAAATCGATTTCTCGGAACTGAACACCATCTTGGGCGCCTTTCGGGAAGGCGCAGCCGAGCTCCGCCTGAAACGGATGGGTCGCAAGCCCGGCGAGCTGTGGCACGACGTCGTGGCCGCGCCAGAGGTCTTGGTCGTGGAGTGGACCCACGGGAATTCGCCCCATCTTCGAGGTGTCGATGTGCCGATTTTCTTGGCGAGCACACCGGCGCAAACCCTGGCGCATCGCCAGGCACGAGGCCGGGATCAGGGCGTGGACTCGGCTTTCACGACGATGGTCCTGGAACTCGAGCAAGAACAACTGTCGGCGGTGGTGTCGACAGCGGCGGTGATCGTCGGCCACGATCGGCGTCTGATTGATGCCGCCACCTATCGGGAATCGCTCCGGCCGACGGGGTATCCCCGTGGGCCAATACTGAACTGTTATCCCGACAGCCTGGGCGGGACCGCGAAGGACGTAGCGGATTTCCTGGACCGTCCCGAGGTCCGTCCGGCCTTCGATTCGGTCTACCTGCTTCCCACCGTCTTCCATTCCGACTTGGACCGCGGCTTTTCTGTGATCGACTATGACCTCAACGCGGACCTGGTTCAGGTGAACGACCTTCGGCGGATCACCAGCAACCGGCAGCTGATGCTCGACGTGGTCCTCAATCATGCCTCGGTGCGCTCACCGCAGTTTCAGGACCTTCTTGGTCGAGGTGACCAGTCGCCGTGGGCGAGCTTCTTCGTCGACTGGAACCAGTTTTGGGCCGGGCACGGTGAGCTGACCGTGGATGGGTATATCCAGCCCGATCCTGCGCTATTGAGCGAAATGTTCTTTCGCAAGCCTGGGTTGCCGCTCCTCATGGTGGAATTCGCTGACGGTAGTAAGCGGCCCTACTGGAACACCTTCTATCAGGAGGTGAGCTGTGACCCGGCAACGGGCCGGCTGCAGTACCAGGGTCAAGTTGACCTCAACATCGCCGATGCGAAGGTCTGGGACTTCTATGCCGAGACCCTGACCAAGCTGGCCGATTATGGTGCGACCGTCGTTCGCCTGGACGCCTTTGCCTACGCCGCGAAGAGCCCGGGTCGAGCCAACTTCTTGAACCAGCCGCAAACCTGGGATCTCCTGGAGAGGTTGCGTAACCTTGCTGCGGAGTTGGGGATGACGGTGCTTCCAGAGCTTCACGCCAGCTATGCCCACGGCTTCGGCAAACAATTGAGTGAGCGGGGGTTCCTGGGTTACGACTTCTTCACCCCGGGGCTGATCATCGACGCTGTGGAACGTCACGACGCCTCAGTTTTGGCGGGCTGGGCGAGGGAACAGCGCGATGCTCCGCAGCCGATGATCACTATGTTGGGCTGCCACGATGGCATTCCCGTTTTGGACCTGGACGGTCTGCTTGATTCTGACCAGATCGAAGCTTTGGTGCGTCTGATTGTGGCTCGAGGCGGCTTGGTCAAGGATCTTCATGGGGCCACTGACATCTACTACCAGGTGAATGCCACCTATCTGTCAGCGCTCGGAGAATCCACGGCGAAGCTGCTGCTGGCGCGCGCGATTCAAGTTTTCTTACCGGGCATCCCGCAAGTTTGGTATCTCGACCTCTTTGGGGGAAGTAACGACAATGCGGCCGTTCACCGCAGTGGTGGCGCGGGACACAAGG
>CAYWIN010000028.1:0-13768 GCA_964458365.1 uncultured Propionibacteriaceae bacterium | reverse complement strand
CTCTGTTGGAGCGGGAAGGGCGAGGCCTCGTGCAGCGATGGCTGCGTAAGTGGCGCGGCCCGGGCGCCCAGCCCGCCGGGGGTGCCGTTTCGGGGCGTAGCCGCTAGTGGGGCAGCCCCCGTCCGGTCCGGTCAGATGAACTCGGCCAACGCCTTGGCGAATGCCGACTTGGGCTTTGGGCCGACGAATTGCTTCACCACTTCACCGTTGACGAACACCTGGATGGTGGGCAGTGACATTACCCCTTGTCGGATGGGGGTTTCAGTGTTGGCATTGGTGTCCATCTTGGCAAAAGTCACCTTGCCAGCTAGCTCGTCGGCGAGCTCGTCGAGGATGGGTGAAAGCTGCCGGCAAGGAGCGCACCAGTCGGCCCAGTAGTCGACAACTACCGGAAGAGGCGAGGTCAGGACGACGTCGGCGAAATCGCTATCGGTGACATGGATGGCGGGCATCGTGGGTGCTTCCTTCTTTCCGAGATCAGACAGCAGTCAGCGTAGAGGAGTCTGCTGACAACGTCGCCAGGAAACGCTCGGCATCCAGGGCAGCCGCGCAGCCCGACCCGGCGGCAGTGATGGCTTGCCGGTAGCTGTGATCGACCAAGTCTCCGCAGGCAAACACTCCCTCAAGGTTTGTGCGAGTGCTCGGCGAGGCAACTTTGACGTAGCCCGCGCCATCGAGTTCAACCTGTCCAGCGAAAAGCTGTGAACGGGGATCGTGACCGATTGCGACGAAGAGCCCCTGAATGGGCAGCTCACGCGTTTGCCCCGTCACGGTGTCCTTCAAGATTGCGCCGGTGACCGACGAATCACCGGTCAGGCCGGTGATTACCGAGTTCCATGCCACGGTGATCTTTGGATCGTTGAGCGCCCGATCGATCATGATCTTGGAGCCTCGAAGCTGGTCACGGCGGTGAATCAGCGTGACCGACTTCGCGAAGCGGGTCAGAAAAGTGGCTTCTTCGAGGGCTGAATCCCCGCCACCAACGACAGCAATGTCTTTGTCGCGGAAGAAGAAGCCATCACAGGTGGCGCACCAGGAAACCCCGCGTCCACTGAGGCGATCCTCGTCGGGCAAACCCAAGCGGCGATAGCCCGAACCGGTAGCCAAAATGACCGTTCGAGCCTGGTACTGGTTGCCCTCCAGGTCAGTCACCGTCTTCACCGCCCCGGTGAGCTCTACCGAGCCCACGTCATCGGTGATGATCTCGGCGCCGAATCGTTCCGCTTGGCTGCGCATGTTCATCATCAGCTGCGGGCCCATGATGCCTTCGGTGAAGCCGGGGTAATTCTCGACTTCGGAAGTGTTCATCAAGGCGCCGCCTGCCGTGGTGGCTCCTTCAAACAGCAGCGGCTTGAGGCCAGCGCGTGCGGTGTAGACGGCGGCGGTGAACCCGGCAGGGCCGGAGCCGATGATGATGACGTCGCGAATCTCAGGCATGGTTCCTCAACAGGTCTTCGAGTGGGCAGGCTCACTTTATCCCGGTGAACCCGTTCGCTTGCTGTAACCGAATCGGCGCGAGGATGATTCCGCGAGGGCGGGAGGTTTTTCAGCCTAGGCGATAAGCCTGGTGAACCATCAGGATCGGGTGAACCGTTTTTACACCTGCGGATTGCTCAATCTGCCACCGGCAGGTCTCGGTGTCACACAGCGCAAGATCGGGATTTGTGGCCTTCACCATGTCGAAAAGGGGTTTCCCGACGGCCTGCGCAACCTCGTACTTTTCCTTCTTCAACCCGTAGGTGCCCGCGATGCCGCAGCAGGTCGCGTTGGAATCAACCACGGTAAGACCCGGAATCAGTCGGAGCACCTCGATTGCCGGCTTTCCGATCCCCTGACTCTTGAGCTGGCAAGGAGCGTGATACGGCACGGTCATCTCAATCGAGGCGAAGTCCGTGGGCAGCTGGCCCGCCTCATGAAGGTCGAGCAGAAACTCCATGATGTCGCGGGTCCGTGAGCCCACGTCGGTGAGTCGATCGTCGGTGACGCCCATGATTTCGTGGGCCTCATGCTTGAGCATGCCGGTGCATGAGCCGGACGCGGAAACGATCGGGACCTCACCGGCAACCCTCAGATCGTCACACAGCTTCAGGATCTGCTTGGTGGCCGAGTCGAAAAGCCCATTGGATTGTTGGGCCAATCCGCAGCAGCCGTGCTTGGGGACCAGCACCTGGAAGCCCAGGTGCTCAAGAACCTCAACGCTCTTCTTGGAGGTCTCCACTTCGAAGTAGTTGCCTGCACAGCCGTGAAAGAAGACCACAGGGCCACGAGGGAAGGGCCCGGACGGCGCTGGACGTCGGGCGAACCAGGATTCGAAGCTCTGCGACTGCGCCGGGGGCATGGGCGCGTCGGCGTGGACTCCGATCACAGCCTCCATGACCTTGCGCAGCGGCTTGTTGTTCAAAACAGCGCGCGCCAAGGGGGCCACCGGAGTCATTACCGTGCCCATCAGAACCGTTTGGCCGATCAGGCGATCTCGAATCGGCATGTGGTCGGCCTTCATGACGGCGCGGGCCTGGGAATTCAGTTCGGCGATCTGCACCCCCTGGGGGCAGACCAAGGTGCAGGTGCCGCAGCTGGAGCAGTAGTCCAGTGAATGGTCGACCGACACTCCATGACGGAACCGTTCGGCCTGCGGGCCAACAAACTTTGGTCCCGTGAAGAGCGGAGTGACGGCGGCCACCGGACATTGGGTTTCACAGATTGTGCATTTGATGCACGCATCCAGGCTGGCTCGAGCGAACTCGTGCCCGGCGAACTCTAAACCTGCCGACGTTGCCACCACAGCGGGACGCGGTTTTTCGTCTCTAGGGATGCTCATGACCGCTCCTGAGTGATCGAATCTGCTGCCGCGGTTGCGCTGGCGACCGCGATGCCGTCCCCGGAAAGCTCTTTCCAACGGGTGGCGCCACCCAAGATTCCGCCAGCGGCGTAGAGGTTCGTGAAGACGGGTGCGCCTTTGGCGTCAATGGCCTGCATCAGGGGGTTCACCGCTACTCCCACGCTAAACAGCGGCTGATCGGCCCCCCAATAGTCGCCGTGCACCAATGGCTTCTTGTCGAGTCCGGTCAACGGCAGCCCGAAAAGAGTTTCGTGAACGTCGCCGTAGGAGTCCAAAGTCAAAGCACCGGACTCAAAACCCCCGGTGGCGAGGATGAACGCATCACCGGTGAACTCGCGCGCTGCCGGCACCGTGGCAATCGATACCGATGCAATTCGGTCGCCGTCGGCACGGTAGGAAATCGTCCGCACGCCGGTCACGATGCGCACACCCAGCGCTTGGGCGCGGCGCAGTAGATGCGTATTCAGACGGATTCCTGGCACTGAAGGCGGGGGAAGGGGAATCTCAAAGACTGGCACTCCAAGTTTCTCGGAAAGGTCTTGCCAGGCACCGGTATCTGCCAGACCAATAACTGCAGGGAGCCCCACGCATTCTCCTTGGATCAACTGCGGTGCGAGCCCATCAGCAAAGCGGGCGCGGTAACCCGGATCGTCAAATGCTTTGGCATAGGCCAACGGGTTGGAGTCCACCTCTGGCTCGCGAGCGATGGCTTCGGTCATCAGTGCTCGGGCGCGCAGTCGTCCACCATCAGGAAGTGTGGTGCGTTCGAGGTTTCCGGCAATCAGGTCAGGGTGGAAATCCTTCAACGCGGGCAATCCGACGATGACCCAGGACGCATCAGCGTGGGCCTGTCCAGCGATCATGCTGGGCTGAGCCAGGCAGGTGGGTCGGATCGCTCCCACTGCGGTGGGCAGCTGGTAGTTGGCTTCGGGATCACCAACCAGGAGTCCATCACTAACGCGCTTGACGTAGTTGAGTCCCTCAGCCAGGGCCGCCCGCCCCGTCGCGGCATAGGGGTGCGAGGTCGCGACGGAGGTGGCAGCATTGAACGGGTTCAGCACTCGATGCGGGGCATAGCCCAAAACATCGATCGTGCCTTGACCGAGTTGCAACCCGCCCAAACCTTTGTGGAGGAGAACGACCTGATGGCCGGCGTCGGCCAACCGGTTGGCGGCAAGGAGCCCGGCCAGACCAGCACCAATGACGACGATGCGGTTCATCGGGTCACCTCCGAGTCGAAATCGGGCAGGTGGGCGACATCGAGCGTCCCGTGGAAGATCCAGTTGTCGAGCGCCGCTTGTCGGACCTGTTCGCCATAGAGAATCGGCCACAATCCGATCCAGCGATTTTTCAAGAACAGGTGCATGAGTTCGCTGGCGCGTTCCGCATCGACCACACCTTCGGCGACTGCGACGCCGGTTGCTCGTAGAGTGCAGAAACCGCCTTGGCATGGACCCATGCCGATTCGCAGTTGGCGACGGATATCGTCCAAGCTGGCGTGAGGTTGTTCGGCGAGCGCCTTGGTGAACATTGTGCGGCTGACCAACTCGCATTCACACAAGATGGGGTCGGTAAACCGATCGGCCTCGCGTTCGGCAAGACGGTCTGTGATCACATGGGTGCGCACCTTCTCGGATCCGGGGACCGGTTCAAGTGCGGTACGGCAGGCACGACGTTCGCCGAGTTTGTCGCACATGGCGTCGGTGATGTGTTCAGCCATCAAGCGATAGGTGGTCAGCTTGCCGCCACCAATGGTGAGCATGCCATCGAGCCCGTCGCGGTCGGTGTGATCAATGACGGCCATTCCCCGGCTCATGTGCCGGGTATCCGAAGCGGCCACCCGGTCGTCCTTAATCAGGGGACGGGCGCCTGCCCAGGCATGCAGCGCACGGGACTGCCGAAAACCTGGGATGAGGACTTCTCCGGCGTCGAGCATCTGCTGAACTTCATTCGGTTCGATGACCAGATGGTCGGGATCTTCGACTTTCACATCGGTGGTGCCAATGATGCTGACCGTGTGCGCGGGCACCAAAATGTCGCCGTCGGAGGGGTAAATGCACCGATTCACCACGTGATTCACCAAACGATGGTTCATCGCGATCATGATGCCGCGCCCGGGAACAACAGCTACCGGGTCGGCTCCGGCCATCTCGGCGATTTGACCGGCCCAGGGACCGGCACAGTTCAGGACGAACCCGGTTTCAATGAGGACCTCTTCGCCGCGTTTCAGGTCAAGACAGCGCACGGCGGTCACCGCGCCCGCTGAGGTCTCGATCTTGGTCACCTGGTGGTAGGTGAGGATTTCGGCCCCGTAATGGCGAGCCGAGTTCACCGCCCCCCACACCAGTTTCCAGCCGTCGACTGTGCCGTCGAGCACTTCGATGGCGCGCACAATTCCGGGGTTCAGGCGGGGTTCTTTGCGCAGCGCCTCGGCGGGGTCGACCTCCCGGGCCCATACGCCAGTTTCTTGTGCGCCTGCGAGGAACTTGTCGGCGAACGCGGGATCATCACCCGGGCAGGTGACGAAGTAGCCCCCTGTGGTCTCGATTGCCTCTGCTTGGAGCAGGCTGAGTGCAGCGTTTTCCGAAGCGCATTCGCTTGCCGAGAGTGGGTCTGAGACGACGTAGCGTCCACCGGAGTGCAACAGCCCGTGAAAACGACCGGTCGTGCCTTGTCCAAGATCGGCTCGTTCGACAAGCACCGTGCTGTAGCCGCGCATCGCCACATCGCGTACGACGCCTGCTCCGGTGGAACCTCCACCGATGACAACGACGTCAACAGCAAGCTTGCGCACGGCGGCCTCCGATCTGTGGGTGGCAGTGGCTCGATTTCGCCATTGATCTCGAGCGTCGCGACAACGCCCACCACACTTATGGTCAGCCTAAGCACAGGGAAGCTCGAGTGCCTATCAAATGGCCGAGATGGGTGGCAGACGTGCACCGGCATCTGCGAGCGCTGAGAAATCGCCAATTGGTCGGCTCATCGTCCCTTTCGTGAGTCGAGCAGTCCCTTTTGCTTGCCTTTGATCAGCCTTGCCTGTGCTCTGGCAAGGTGTGTTGCCCCAGTCCGAGACACGACTGTTCAAGAACGGCGATCTCGGATGTTGAAAGAAATTCTTCGATCGGTGAATTGAGCCGCACATTGCCGTAGTGTGCCGACACATCTCACGGTAAGGAATCTATAATGCTGAGGCGCATTCGAAACATTGCGTTAGCCTTCACACTGGTCTTTGCGCTGACGAGCACGGTACTTACGGCGCCTGCTCAGGCGAGCACGGCGCCCGTAGCGCCGGCGGCGGCTCAGAAGCGTGTACCGGTCAAGATCTCGGCAAAGAAATTCATCAAAAAGGTCGAGGCCCGCCAAGGCAAGCGAGCCCTCGACAAGCGACAGAAAGTGTTGGCGAAATCGAAGGCGCTGACGTCGCTCATCGCGAAGACCGTCGCGAAGAAGCAGCGGGCTACTTATCTGCGCTTCCTCGCTGCAGCCAGCAGCAACGCCCAGGCCAATCGGCTGGTCAAGCGAACCAAGGGCAAGCACTTTGTCGCGACCGTTCGCGGCGGAAACGTGGCAATCAGCATCGTCAAAGGTTCGGGAAACTCCGTGGTCACTCACCCAGGTGTGGGTGCCATGAAGACACTGTGCCCGGAGGCCTATATCGCGTTTTACGCGTGGTGGGCTGCGACGGCTGTCATTTGTCAGGCTCTCAACATTGGCTTTCCCGGTGCAGGAATTGTCTGTGCATTGGTCGTGGGACTCTTTGCCCTCACGTTCATTGATTTCAGCGATGCCTGCAAGAAGGTGCCTGCCGGCGCAGTTTAGGTCGTAGGCCTGTGCAGTTGGCGTGAAAGGATCGGCGCTGGGTTGAGGTTTTCCTCGAACTCAGCGCCGATGCGTTTCCCCGGCCGATCTGGTTGATCGCCTTCTGAAGGGGCTTTAGATCCGCAGGCGGTCGAGGACGGCGCGGGCGGTGCCCTCGTCGAGGACGAGATCCGTGGCGGTCCCGGCACGCAAAGCACCGATCAGTGCCGCAGTACGCGACGGATTGGCGACGACACCGTCGGCGGTGAGGTGTTTGATGTCGCGCTCGTCCATGTAGGGGATTCCCGAACTGCGCTGATTCGGCCCTCCATTCGTCTGAACCGCAGTGGTGTCGATCAGACGTGCACCGGCATCTGCGAGCGCTGAGAAATCGGCCTTCCGCCTGGACCGGCACCCGACCGTGATCAGCGCGACGACTGTCGCAGTCTGGGTACAAAGGCGCCAGTGAGGCTTCCGGGCCACTAGTCTCACCGTCGCGTGCAAATGCGCACCGCAGTCGGGGGGCTGCGAGTTCATATTCGGGGGAAGACGCATGACAGATCAAGTGAGTTTTATCGCGCCTCCAGGCTGGCCGTCCGTGCCAGCTGGACGGCTTCCTTCTGCGGAGTGGAATCCGGAGACGAGTCTCCCGCCAGCTCCGTCCGGTTGGGTCTTCTACCGCGACGCAAACGGAGTTCCGGTGTCGCCGCCTCCGGGTAGCTGGACGCCTCCCGTGACGGCACCGCCGGTCACGCAGATCCCTTTGGTTCCGACACCACCACCGGTTGCACCGGTGCCGAATGCGGCCCCAACACACCAGGGGTACTCCCCTGAGTCGGGGCCCGTTGCGTCGCCAGGCCAATTTGCCCTGGGGGCGCCAGCGGCAGCGACAACCGGCGCGGCGATCCCGGCTGCCGGTAGCGGAAAGAGCAAAGTGGTGCCGATCCTGATCGGGGCGGTGGCACTGGTCTTGGTTGTGCTCCTGGGGGTGGGCGGATTCACCACCTACCAGGCGGTCTTCGGCCCGCCGCAACTCAGCACCACCAAGTTCGATCGACTGGACTCGGTGGGTAGCTACGGCGGCCAACCGGTGACCTTCCGCCAGTCCATCCCGGTCCCTTGGCTGTGGATGGGCGACGAGGAAGGCAACCTGCCGGCGTGCCAGACGTTCGCCGACTACGACGGCGAGCACGTGCTTGCCATGTACACCGCATTCACCAACCCCAATGGCGGGATGGACGGCAAGGTGATGTTCCGGCTGTTTGGCAACAACTCCGAGATGTCCACCTACCAGCAGCTGTGGGCACAATGTGAAGTCGCCGCGCGGGCAGCCAATCTCGACACCGGCAAGGTGGGCTCTACCGGTGGGGTGACCTGGCAGCGCTTCGACGAAAGCGCGCTCTTCTGGTACGGCAACGTCCAGGTGATGACAACCAAGTCCTACGACAGCGATGCCCAAGCGGAGGCAGAGGCCATTGCGCTCAAGGCCGTGCTCGACTCACTGCGGTGAGTCTCGGGGTCTTGGCCTTCGCCGTGTCGACCTGGTTGATCGCCTTCTGAAGGTGCTCTAGATCCGCAGGCGGTCGAGGACGGCGCGGGCGGTGCCCTCGTCGAGGACGAGATCCGTGGCGGTCCCGGCACGCAAAGCACCGATCAGTGCCGCGGCCCGCGACGGATCGGCGACCACACACAGGCGCCGTGGAATGCGCCGCAACTCGGCCGGGGTCAGCCCGGTAGCTCTGGTGTTGTAGGCGATGTCGGCGTAGGTACCGTCCTCCCGCAACAGCACCGTGCACACATCGCCGACCACACCGTCGGCGGTGAGTTGTTTGATGTCGCGCTCGTCCATGTAGCCCGCGGTGTAAACATGCGAGGGAACGCGCCCTTGAAGGCAGCCCACACCGAAGACGGCAAGATCGAGACGCTGATGCATACTCAGCACGCTTTGGACCGAGCGTTCCCGCCACATGGCCTGTTTGGTGGCTGCGTAATCGAAGAAGGCTGGCACCGGGAAGAGGGTCACTTTGGCGTCGAAGGCATCCCCAAAGGCCTGCAGAATCTCGCCAATGTAGGGGATTCCCGAACTGCGCTGATTCGCCCCTCCATTCATCTGAACCACCGTGGTGTCGATCAACGGACGCCGACCTAAGTGATTGACGATGTGGGACAGCGTCACGCCCCAAGCCACCCCGATCAGCTGATGATCGTCGACCATCTCGGTGAGCAATTTTCCCGCCAGCCGCGCGACCTGATCGAAGCGCGCCGCCTCGTTGGCGTTATCCCGAACTGGCACCAAATGGACGCGAATGTTGAAGATCTGAGCCAAAGTCGTGGCTAATGGTGAGGACGAACCTTGGTGATCGGCCAGGCTGATTCGCACCAGGCCGCTCTCGCGGGCGTCCTTCAGCAAGCGTGAAACGGAGGAGCGTGACAGCTTCAACTGCCGTGCGATGCTCTCCATCGTTTCGCCTTGGATGTAGTACCTGGACGCGGCTTGATACATGTCTTCGTATCGGTCGTTCATCGGTAACACCTCCGTGTGCACGTTCGTGCACCGGTCTAGCGCATTTGTTCACCGATAAGCAAGATGTGTGAATCGGTGGCGGGCATGCTCCGCACCACCAATCATGGAGTGAGAGTGTCAAAGGAGTGCTCATGAACATGGCCGCGGAAGTGGTCTGTCCACGCGAACACCCCTGCTCTGCATTCACGGCCATCGCCGGCCCTGGGCTCCGGCGTCCGGCTGATCCGCCGAAGTCCAGCAACCGATCGATTGCAAGGAAGCGAACGATGCCGGTCACGATCAGTCATCACCCTTTCGCGGTGACGACCTGATCTTCGAAGCACTTTGAGCAAAACCGTCAAGCTGCGCACAGACGCGCACTTGACGCCCGAAGGCTTCAGCGCAGTGTGCAGCACGACAACCTTCCCGGAACCCGGGAACCAGACACAGAGCTGCGTCCCTGACGGGCGCCCAAGCTGACACCGTTCGGTGTCGGAAAGAGAGTAATCGTGAACCTTGGCACGATCTTCGTATCGGAGATGGTTGGCACAGCGATCCTGCTGTTGTTAGGTGCCGGCGTCGTAGCCAACAACATCCTCCCCAAGAACAAGGGCAATGGAACTGGCTTCCTGATGGTGAACTGGGGCTGGGGTCTCGCGGTCTTCGCAGGCGTACTTGCCGCCTACAAGTCCGGCGGACACCTCAACCCTGCGGTCACTCTCGGCGTTGCTGTATCGAAAGAGTTGGGCGCAAAACCGGGACAACCCATCGAGTTCGTTCCCGGTATTCCCGTCGACGCCGCTTCCATCACGACCTACATTGCCGCACAAATGGTCGGTGCCTTCATCGGTGCCGTTCTGGCATGGCTGGCCTACAAGAAGCAGTTCGATCAAGACGCTCCTGACGGCTACAAGCTGGGCGTGTTCTCAACCGGACCCGAAATCCGCAGCTACGGCTGGAACGCGGTGACTGAGGCCCTCGGCACCTTCGTGCTGGTCTTCATCGTGTTGGCCGCAGGCCGCTGGGGTGACTCAGACACCGCAACTCCCGGCGGTTTGGGTTGGCTCGGCGCACTCGGTGTGGCCTTGCTGATCGTGGGTATTGGCGCATCGCTTGGTGGGCCAACCGGTTACGCCATCAACCCAGCTCGTGACCTTGGGCCACGTATCGCCCACGCTGTGTTGCCGATTCCGAATAAGGGCGGCTCGGATTGGGCCTACTCCTGGGTTCCTGTCGTGGGCCCGATCATCGGTGGTGTCGTCGCGGGACTGACCGCAGGCGTCTTGCTTCCCACCTAATTCCGACAGTGTGCGGGTCTCTGGTTTGAGACCCGCACACTTTCATTCTCTCAATCGGATGGGCCAGCCAGAGCCGGTCCGTCCATCGCCATTCGACAATGAAGTGGAAGGATTCTCATGGCTGACAAGTACATCCTGGCGATCGACCAGGGGACTACCAGCTCTCGCGCAATCGTGTTCAATCACGAGGGGCGCATCGTTTCGGTGGGACAGAAGGAACACGAACAGATCTTCCCGAGAGCCGGGTGGGTTGAGCACAACCCGCTGGAAGTCTGGGACGCGGTGCGTGCCGTGGTAGCCGAGGCATTGGCCGGAGCCAGCCTCAACAAAGACAGCATCCAGGCCGTCGGAATTACCAACCAGCGCGAAACCACGGTGGTGTGGAACAAGGAAACCGGCCAGCCGGTATACAACGCCATCGTCTGGCAGGACACTCGAACCGCCAAGATCGTTGACGAACTGGGTGGCGCTGAAGGCCAAGACAAGTACAAGGCTCGGGTTGGTCTGCCACTGGCCACGTACTTCTCCGGACCCAAGGTGAAGTGGATCCTCGACAACGTGGATGGCGCTCGAGCTGCGGCCGAGGCTGGCAAGCTCGTCATGGGCAACATGGACAGCTGGCTGATCTGGAACCTCACCGGCGGTGTGAACGGTGGAGTGCATGTCACCGACGTCACCAACGCCTCGCGCACCATGCTGATGAACGTCAACACCCTCACCTGGGATCCGTCCATTGCAGCCGACATGACCATTCCGATGAGCATGCTGCCTGAGATCAAGTCTTCGGCCGAGGTTTATGGCTATGGACGCGACGAAGGCCTGCTGGGTGGGGTGCCCATCGCCGGAGACCTCGGTGATCAACAAGCTGCCACCTTTGGCCAGGCATGTTTCGAGATCGGCATGGCCAAGAACACCTATGGCACCGGCAACTTCATGCTGATGAATACCGGCACCCAGCCCGTTCCGAGCAAGAACGGCCTACTCACAACGGTTTGCTACAAGATTGGCAACCAGCCAGCGGTGTACGCCCTGGAAGGATCAATCGCAGTAACGGGCTCGCTGGTGCAGTGGTTGCGTGACAACCTGAAGATGTTCGCTTCGGCACCCGAAGTGGAGGAACTGGCGAAGTCCGTCGACGACAACGGCGGCGTGTACTTCGTGCCCGCCTTCTCCGGCTTGTTCGCCCCCTACTGGCGCTCCGACGCCCGCGGTGCGATCGTCGGTCTGACTCGGTATGTGAATCGCGGACACATCGCTCGTGCCGTCCTGGAGGCCACCGCCTTCCAGACTCGCGAAGTGTTGGACGCCATGAATGCCGATTCGGGAGTCAACCTCACTGAGCTCAAGGTCGATGGCGGGATGATCGCCAATGACACCTTGATGCAATTCCAGGCCGACCAGCTAGGTGTGCCCGTGGTGCGTCCGGTGGTGGCCGAAACCACTGCTTTGGGTGCGGCCTATGCCGCCGGTATCGCTACCGGTTACTGGAATGGTGAGCAAGACGTGATTGACAACTGGGCGGAAGATCGGCGCTGGGTGCCCCAGGCGGATCCCGTCGAGCGCGATCGTCTCTACCGCAACTGGAAGAAGGCCGTCACGCGAACCTTCAATTGGGTGGACGACGACGTCGTCGAGTGATCCACACCCTGCATGCGGGTGCCCTCGAATCAATCGGGGGTACCCGCATCGCCCTATTTGGCCCACGAAACGTCCCACAGGGATGTTCTGGAGAAGCATGTTCGATAGATGTGAGGGCGAGAGAGTCGAGCCAAAAGACCGGCATTCGAACTCGCCTCACCAAAGCAAAGGAGTCTGATTGATGTCTCGAACCTATGTTGTGACCGGAGCGGCTTCCGGTATTGGTGCAGTGACGGCAAAACTGCTGCTGGAGCAAGGCCACCGTGTGATCGGAGTCGACCTTCGTGATGTTGCGGTGGTTGCCGATTTATCGCAGGCCGAGGGGCGCCGCAAGGCGGCCCAAGACGCCATCGCTGCTGCGGACGGACAGGTGGATGCGGTCATCGCCTGTGCTGGATTATCTGCCCCGATTCCGAAAACGGTCTCGGTGAATTTCTTCGGTGTCACTGAGTTTGTCACCGCGATGTTGCCCACCCTGGCGGCCTCAGATGCGCCTCGCGTGGCAGTGGTTTCTTCCATGGCGTCGCTCCAGCCGGTTGTCCCGGGCATGGTTGAGGCCTGCCTCAACGGCGACGAGGCACAGGCTGTGGCCATCGCCGAGAAACTGCCGGAACTAGGTGAGCAGATGGCCTATCTGGTGTACCCCAGTTCAAAGCGCGCTCTGTCGCGATGGGTGCGTCGAGAGTCGATCACCCCAGCCTTTGCTGGGGCGGGGATCCCGCTCAACGCCGTCGGCCCAGGCATCGTGGTCACCCCGATGACGGCAGATCTGCTGTCAACGCCAGAATCCACCGCCGGGGTCGATCAGGCAGTACCCATGCCGCTGAACTATCACCAGCCCCCCGAATCGGTAGCGGCGTTGCTGATCTGGTTGACCAGTGAAGCAAACACCCACATGGCCGGTCAGACCATCTATTGCGACGGCGGTGCCGATGCCACGTTGCGCGGGGACGACATCTGGTCGTGGAACGATCCACAAATCTGACCAAGCACAGATGGTGGCCGTCCTCGTTGAGGGCGGCCACCATCTGTGTCTGCGGAAATCAGTTTCCGTAGACCGTGATCTGCGTGATCCCGCCCTGGTATTTGCCTTTGCCGCTGGAGGGCAGTTTGGTCAAATAGATCAACAGATAGCGCGTCGACGCGGGTGCGCTCATGGTGACGGCGATCTGGCTGGGGGCGTTCTTGGCCGAACCGACGACCTTCCAGTCCTGGACGGTCTTGGTAGAGGGTTGAGACGGATTGTCCGGGATGCGCACCTCGAGGTCCGTCCCGGTGCCGACCAAGCCCAGATCGACCGACGACACCGAACGTGTCGAGCCCAGATCCAACAGCAGGCCCACGCCGGACTTGCCGCGCACCGTGGCCTTGGAATAGCGCTCAGTGAGCCAGGCAGTGGTGGGAGACGCATCCGTGGCGCGCACCACACTGGCAGGGTTCTCTTTGCCATTTCCTCCGTCGCCGGGCGGATCGAAACTCTCAGCATGGCCAATTGCCAGAGGAATGATGGCTTGAGCTGCGGTGGGCTGGGCAGTGAGGATTCCGGCCGCAACCAGGCCGACAGCCCACACGAGCGCCGAGCTGAGCAGCAGCAAGGGCGCCTTCCGCAAGGTGGCCAGCTGGTGATGCTCCGGTGGCGGGATCGGAGTGCTCAACTCCTCGCCAGACACCTCGGAGTCCGCCGGCTCGGAA
>CAYWIN010000027.1:0-14328 GCA_964458365.1 uncultured Propionibacteriaceae bacterium | reverse complement strand
GCCGAGAGATTCCAACATTTCCGCAAGCCGCGGCCCCGTCTGGTCTCGGTGGGCCTGGGCTTCTTCCGCGGAACCGGCTCGCACAAACTCGTGCATTCGGAAGGTTTGCATGCGCATCGGATCCGGGCTGGGTTCATGACGGAAACAGGTACCCAAGATTTCGAAGCGCCGACCACCTTCGGGAAGTGGGCCCTCCAGCAGGTGGTACAGCGGATGGCAGGCTGCCGGGCTCATCATCAGCTCGCCGGGATGAAGCAGCTCTTCCCAGGATTCACCCGAAGCACGAACCCGCAACAGCTCCGCGTGGTCGCGGCTGTCTCCGCTGAAGACCGACAGCGAGCCCGTCAACTGCGGAAACGACGCCACATAGTCGGTCTTCTCAAACAGAGCCTTCGGCTCAACCGGAGGAAAGCGCCAGGCTTCGGCTTCCAGATCTTGAAAGGTGCGCAGATAGAGCTCGTCGAGGGCAGCGAAGATGCGGTTGAAAGTCCCACCGAGCGCAAAGACGCCCGGTTCTCCGAGGTCCGCCAGTGCGCCAGCGTCGATCAGTTGTGCGCGCAGCTCTGCCCAGGGCTTCACCACCTCACTCACAAATCAACCTTGGCCATCAACGACAGTGGTCCGTTGTTGGTCAGCAGCCGATCATTGTTGATCTGGATAGGTGCCCCGAGTGCGTCTCGAATCATCCGAGAGAGGCTTTGCGGCGTATCCGTGCGGTAACCGGCGATGCCCACGATGCGCAGTGCGTCCAAGGCGATCTTGACTACCGCATTGGCGGACGCAATCTTGACCGAGTTCATCGACAAGGCAAAGGAAATCGAGCCCAAAGCAGCGGGATCGCCGGCAACCCGGTCGAAATGCTCTGCGGAATGGCGCACCGTGTCGGCGAAGGACTGCAACTCGACCATCAACTCGGCGAGCCGCAACTGGCTGGGCGGAGGGAAGCCGACCGCAGCACGAGCCTGACGACGCACGGAAGCGCGAGCCTGCGCGGTGGCCGCAGACGCAATGCCCAGCCACACCGAGGACCACAGCAGGTGCGCCGTCGGCAATGCCGTATGTGCCGAAATCGTGCCGTAGTCGTCATCGAGCATCATGTCTTCGCTGGTTTCGGCGGTGATGATGTACGAATCGGACGCGGTGCCGCGCAAACCGAGCGCCTGCCAGCTTCCGGTCTTCTCCAACTGGTATTCCCCTTTGGGGCAGATCAGCATCCGTTGGTCCGGGGAAGGAGCATCGTCGTTGGCTCGACCGGTGACCAGGATGGCGTCCGCGGCTTCCGCATACGAAACCACCGGGGCATCCTTCACGAGCCGGACCCGGCCTGGTGCGGGGTATTCCAGGCAACACAGAGAACGGCGAGCGTCTCCACCGATCCCCCGCTCGGTCGTGGCCGATCCCAACAACCACTCTTCTTCAAGCACCTTCTTGATCGTGCTGCGTACCCCGGCACGGCTACCGTGCCGCCACAGGATGAGCGCTTGACTGTGATGCATCGCAAAGACCATTCCCGCGTTTGCGTCGGCCGCCCCGATTTCGGTGGCTATCTCGCTCAGCTCCCGCATGCTGGCGTTTTCGCCGCCATATTGAGCCGGAACTGAGACAGACAGCAGCCGCTGTTCTTTCAAGGCTGCAGCAGCTTCAAGGGGTGGGCGACCATTCTGATCGACGTCATCGGCATACTTCGCGGCCACTGCGGCCACGGCGGCGGCGCGTGCCGCAAATCGACCGTTCACTGTTCCCCCCGAGAGACTTCTACGGCGCTGGCAAGAGCATTGATAGAGACGAAAGTGGCCCGATTGAGTAGTTCGTCGGGAAATTCGAGATCAAGGGCGTCCTCAATAGCCAGCATCACATTGACGGTGGCGTGCGAGGTGAACCCGGCGGCAAAAAGGTCTGAGTCATCGCTCAGTTCCGCAATTGGCCGATTCAACCGGCCAAATTGTTGCAGCGCTTCGCGAATCGCGAGTCGATCCTGGTAGGTGTGGTCTGACACCCTCATTCCCCCTTGTTTGTTGACTAAGTCTCTACGCGGCCGGATTACCAGCCAATGCCAATGCGGTGGCCAGAGCGAATCCACGTTCGTGGCTCAACGAAATCGCTACCGGCCCGATCTGTTGTTCTTGCGCAATCTGCTCGGCGCGTCCGCTCAGATGCAGCTGCGGGGCACCGTCAGCGTCATTCACGACTTCGATATCTCGGTAGGCGACCCCAGCCGTTGTACGAAGCAGTTTCAAAACGGCCTCTTTCGCCGCAAACCGTGCGGCAAGTCTGGTGGGTGCATCGCCGGTTTGTTGGCGTTCGGTGCGGGTATAAACCCGGTCCAGGTAACGATCACCGAAGTGCGAAATTGAGTGGGCGACGTCATCGATGTCGGCGAGATCACAGCCGATTCGCGGGGACAGCGCGACGTGCTGTTCTCCGCATCCACCGGATGGAACCATTCAGACACCTCAATCGGAATGTGGCTGAGCAAAATCAACCCAGTCTCGTCGGCGAAACCACCGCTCAAGATTCTCACACATGCTAGGCCATCGAAACCAATAGGAGGCCGCGAGATGAGCGACCCTGACAAAGTGCCGGACGGCTTTCAGGTGGCGTCGCTGGCCCTTCGTGCCCGTCCAGGCCAAGATTGCCCTTCAGGGGATCGCGTTATCAACAGGCATGGGTGGGGAAGGAGCCCGCATGACATGGGCCTTGCTTGCCCTGTGGACGTCCTTGGTTCTGGTAGTCGCCGCTTTCATCGTTGGGGTGGTTGATGAATTTCGACGACCCCCGTCATCGATGCGGCGCGCTGGCGTCGGTTTGGCGCTGGTCGTCGGTTTTGCAGCTTTGTGGACGCTTTCCACGCCGATGTGGCTGAGCCCGGAGGTGAACTGTGGCCCGCCGATCATGGCGCTTGTGGAATTAGGGGCGATTGATCCTGCCGCTCCGGTGGAGTGCTCCGCGCCGATGATGAGGTATGCCATCTCCAGCCTGGTCGCAGCCTGCCTCGCACCCGTCCTGGTTCTGAGTACCCGACTGCGCCCAGATTGAGTATTCACCCCCGCCACCAGACGATGCGGTGTGCGAAGATGGCGGCGGTTTCGACAAGGAGTGAGATGAGCGAGTTTTCGTACGCCGACCTGCTGCCGATTGGTGAGGACAACACTGATTACCGGCTGCTGACCACCGAGGGCGTTTCCACCACAACCGGCCCCGACGGCCGAATCTTTCTCGAGGTAGCGCCGGAGGCATTAGAACTGCTGGCGTCTACCGCGATGCACGACATCGCTCACTATCTGCGTCCGGCGCACTTGAAGCAACTACGCAAGATCTTGGATGACCCTGAGGCGAGTGACAACGACAAGTTCGTGGCTTTGGACCTGATGAAGAATGCCAACATCGCCGCAGGTGGCATCTTGCCCATGTGCCAGGACACCGGCACGGCCATCATCATGGGGAAACGGGGCCAGCAGGTGCTGACTCCGGGCACCGACGAGCTCCCGCTGAGTCGCGGGGTCTACCAGGCCTACACCAAGCTCAATCTGCGTTATTCGATGAATGCCCCGCTGACCATGTGGGAAGAAAAGAACACCGGCAATAACTTGCCGGCCCAGATTGAGCTGTATGCCGATACGGCCTCCGGCCATGAGAACAGCTACAAGTTCCTGTTCATGGCCAAGGGTGGTGGCTCAGCGAACAAGAGCTACCTGTATCAAGAAACCAAAGCCATCTTGAACCCGGACTCGATGATGAAGTTCCTGGACGAGAAGTTGCGCAGTCTGGGGACTGCAGCTTGCCCGCCCTATCACCTGGCCATTGTGATCGGGGGAACCTCGGCCGAATACGCGTTGAAGACGGCAAAGTATGCGTCGGCGAAGTACTTGGACTCGCTGCCCACTGCTGGTTCGATGAGTGCTCATGGCTTCCGTGACGTTGAACTGGAAGCCCAGGTCCTGGAGTTGACGCGCAACTTTGGCATTGGTGCACAGTTCGGCGGAAAGTACTTCTGCCACGACGTGCGGGTGATTCGGTTGCCGCGCCACGGGGCGTCCCTGCCGGTGGCGATTGCGGTGTCCTGCTCGGCCGATCGACAGTGCCTGGGCAAGATCACCCCCGAAGGTGTGTTCATCGAGGCGCTGGAGACCGATCCGGCCCAGTATCTGCCGGAGATGACAGATGAGGAGCTCGCCAAGCACCGCGCGGAGATGGGTGCCGAGGAGGCAGCCGGTGCCGTACCTATTGATTTGCGTCGTCCCATGCCGGAAGTCTTGGCAGAGCTCGCCCAACACCCCGTCAAGACCCGCCTGGCGCTGACGGGAACCTTGATCGTGGCGCGGGACATTGCTCACGCCAAGATCAAGGAGCGTTTGGATGCTGGTGAACCGATGCCTCAATACCTGAAAGATCACCCGGTTTACTACGCCGGTCCGGCGAAGACTCCTGAGGGTTACGCGTCGGGGTCATTCGGCCCGACGACCGCAGGCCGGATGGATTCCTATGTTGATCAGTTCCAGGCCGCCGGTGGGTCCATGGTGATGGTGGCAAAGGGAAACCGTAGCCAGCAGGTGACCGACGCGTGCGCCAAGCATGGCGGCTTCTACTTGGGATCGATTGGGGGCCCTGCGGCGGTGCTCGCCCAGCACTGCATCAAGAAGGTGGAGTTGCTGGAATATCCCGAGCTGGGCATGGAGGCGATCTGGAAGATCGAAGTTGAGGACTTCCCAGCTTTCATCGTGGTTGACGACAAAGGCGAAGATTTCTTCGCGGAGGTATCACGTCCGACCTTGCTTCCGTTGCAGCGTCTGACTCACTGATCTTTCGCCCTCATTCACCGTCATTGTCGGCCAGGCGTCCCTCCGAACGATCGGGGCGCCTGGCCGATCAGTTTGTCGGTCGATGGTCGAGGGATTCTCCCGACGGGTTTCGTGCCTCTGAACGCTCGTAGGCCCGGCCACCGTGAGGTGAACCGGGCCTACGAAGGGAAATATCAGCCGCGCTGGTCGATCGGCACGTAGTTGCGCTCGACGTCGCCGACGTAGACCTGGCGGGGACGGTTGATCTTGTTGGCTGGGTCGGAGGTTTGCTCCCAGAAGTGGGCAATCCATCCGGGCAGGCGTCCTAGGGCAAACAGAACGGTGAACATGTTCTGCGGGAAACCCATCGCCTGGTAGATCAAACCGGTGTAGAAGTCGACATTCGGGTAGAGACGACGCTCTTGGAAGTAGGGATCGCTGAGTGCGGCCTCTTCCAGTGACACGGCGATGTCGAGCAACGGATCGTGCCCCACCAGCGTCTTCAAGATCGCGTCGGCATGCTTCTTCACAATGGCGGCGCGCGGATCGTAGTTCTTGTAGATCCGGTGGCCGAACCCCATCAGCTTGGTAGAAGCCTTGTTGTCCTTGACCTTGGCAACGTAATCCTTGACGTCCTCGCCGGACTCGCGGATCGCCTTGAGCATCTCCAGGACCGCCTGGTTCGCCCCGCCGTGCAAGGGGCCGGAGAGCGCGTTGACGCCCGCAGCGACTGAGACGTAGACGTTCGCTCCTGAGGAGCCAACCATGCGTACCGTCGAGGTGGAGCAGTTCTGCTCGTGGTCAGCGTGCAGGATCAGCAAGACGTCGAGTGCGCGAGTCACCTCGTCGTCAAAGGGGTACGGGGCCGTCGGGACTCCGAAGGACATCCGCAGGAAGTTCTCAATGTAGGAATGCGAAGCGTCGGGGTAAAGGAACGGCTCACCCACGGAGTTCTTGTAGCCGTAGGCCGCGAGCGTGGGTACCGCGCCCATCAGGATGTGGGTGGAGCGTTCGCGCTCAAAGCCGTCGGTGTCCCACTTGGACTGGGCGAAAGTCGACAGTGCGTTCAACCCTGCGGCAAGTACGGGCATGGGGTGTGACTTGCGCGGCATGGAGTTGAACATGCTCTTGAGGCGCTCATCAATCAGGTGAAAACGCGCGATGCTGGAGCCGAACGTTTCCAACTGCTCCTTGGTCGGCAGTTCGCCGTAAAGCACCAGGTAGGAAACTTCCAGGAATGTTGCTTGCTCCGCCAGCTGCTCGATCGGATACCCGCGGTAGCGCAGAATGCCGGCATCTCCGTCGATGAAAGTGATCGCTGAGCGGCAGGAAGCCGTGTTGGCGAAGCCGATGTCCAACGTCGTGTCACCGGTTGCGCTCAGAAGCTTCCCAATGTCGTAGCCGTTATTCCCCTGGGTGGCGGCCACCTGAGGGAGTTCGATGCTCACCCGATCGTGGCTGAAGGTTGCGTTGCCCATCCATACTCCCTGTCTGTAAGGCGGGCGCGGTGACGCCCGGCTCGATGGTGCTGGTCACCTTACCGGGAGAAACTGCGTACCGGGAGGGGTAAAAAGGGACCCCTTTCAAAACCGCGCAGAGCTTGGTAGTGACCCGGTTGAATCGCCATCAATGACAATTCATTTGCTATGCGTTGACATTCATACAAGCTGGATGCTTGGCCCTCTGGCCATATATCCCCTTGTGAGAGGCCGGTTGCCGGATCGGGGGTTGGTTGCGCTCTCGATTCTGCTGCTTTTTGTTCCGAAATGTGTGGGTTTCGGTCAGGAGGGTGGCGGTTTTCGTCCCGCTGACAGCTCGGGATATGAACCCAGCGGATAGGCTCCTAGCTGTGAAAAAGCGAAGCACCCCGCCCTCACAGCAGCCCGGAACTGACGAGTTGATTGATCGGGTTGCCGCGACTTTGCGGTCCAAGGGCGAGCGGATGACCGAACCGCGCCGCGCTGTGCTGATCGCATTGGCAACAACCGAGGGGCACCTGACCATGGAAGAGGTGGTCGCCGAGGTGGCTCGGTTCGCACCTCAAGTCCATCGCACGAGTGTGTATCGAGCACTGGTTGCACTCAGTGATTTGGGAGTGGTTCAGCACGTTCATTCAAGCCATAGCGCGACCGCCTATCACCTCACCGATGAAAGTGGCGGTCACCTCCATGCTCAATGTCGAGAGTGTGGACGAATCTTCGACCTACCGGGCGATTTGTTGACAGAAGTGGCGATCCGGATGGGGGTGCTGGAGGGCTTCGAGCTCGATGCCACCCACATTGCACTGTCGGGCCGCTGCCACGACTGTCGGGCACTTCCCGATGACGGCGATCACCCGGCCAGCCACCACTCGCCTACTGCAACAAGATTGCATTAGAGTCCTCTCTGGGTCGGTGAGTGCCGACCGTGGGGTGAGGAGAGCGATGCACGTCCCTGATGGTTTTCTGAATTTGCCGACATCGGCCACAACCGCAGCCGTAGCCGCTGTTGGTGTGGGGTTCGCGATACGTGGTGCACGTCGAGAACTCAATGAACGAACCGCGCCGATGGCCGGACTCGTTGCGGCCTTCATTTTTGCCGGTCAGATGCTCAACTTCCCGGTGGCTGCGGGAACATCGGGGCACCTGCTGGGAGGCGCTCTCGCCGCCGTGCTCGTTGGGCCATGGACCGCGACTTTATGTATATCTGTGGTGCTCGTTGTCCAGGCGTTCCTCTTCGCCGACGGTGGAATCACAGCCCTGGGCACCAACATCACCTTGATGGCACTGGTCGGTGTGTGGGTTGGCTGGGGAATTTTCGTCCTGGTACGGAAGCTTCTTCCGAAAAAGGCAGCGAGCATTCCGATTGCTGGGGCGATCGGCGGGCTGGTCTCGGTCCCCAGCGCTGCGCTGGCTTTCGCCTTGTTGTTCGCCATTGGTGGTGCCGTCCCGGTTCCGGCGATGACGGTTGCAATGGCGATGGGTTCGGTCCATGTCCTGATCGGAATCGGCGAGGCGCTGATCACTGCGGCCACGTTGACCGCTGTGATGGCGGTTCGCCCCGACCTGGTCTACGGCGCGCGCAATCTTGACTTGGCCAAACCACTCACGATCACCGAGGAGGCTGCGGCATGAGCGAATCGAACGTTGTCGAACAAACGACCCCGACGTCCGGGACTGCACCAGTGAGTCGCTGGCGTCGAGGTTTCGCCTGGGCGGTCGGTCTGGTTGTGGCGCTCTTCCTGGCCGGTGTGGTGAGTTTCTATGCCTCCAGTTCGCCCGACGGCCTGGAATGGGTTGCAGGACAAACCGGCTTCGAACAGGCCGCAACCGAGCACGGTGCGGCAGCCTATTCGCCCTTGGTGGACTACCAAGTTGCGGGGCTGACTGATCCCCGTCTTTCCGGCGGATTGGCTGGCGTGATCGGCACGCTGATCGTCCTCGCACTGGGAATGGGATTGATGTGGGTGCTGGGACGGCGTTCAACCCGGAATACCTGATCGCGCAAGGTTCAGGACAGTCCCGGGTTCACCGGGTCCCGGCCCAGGTCAAGGTTCTGGTCTTGATCGCGGTGGTGTGCGCCGTGGTGGCCACACCACCGCAATCGAGCTGGCCCTACCTCGGCCAGCTGGCGGTACTGGTCAGTGTCGCCGTGATGGGGCAGCTTCAATTGGGTGCACTGTTGCGCGGCCTGGCCATCGAGGTACCCTTCGTGGCTTTTGCCGCGTTCTTGCCGTATGTGGCCAGCGGACCCACCGTTGACGTGCTGGGTGTACCGCTGTCGGTCGCGGGCCTTTGGGGTGCCTGGACCGTGCTCGCAAAGAGCACGTTGGCCGTCTTTGCCGCCCTGATCTTGTCGGCAACCACCAGCTCCGCAGAATTCGTTGCGGGATTGCAGCGGTTGCATCTGCCCGCGCTCATGGCGGAGATCATGACTTTCATGGTTCGCTATCTCGTGGTCATCACCGACCAGTGGGAGCGGATGTCGATGGCGCGGGCTGCTCGAGGCTTCCGCAGCCGTGATCCTCGGGCCTGGGCTGCACTCAGCAGTGCACTGGGTGCCGGTTTCATTCGCACTTTCGAACGCGGAGAAAGGGTTCATCTCGCCATGCTGGCTCGGGGCTATCAGGGGCGGCTTCCCGACGCCGTGCTTTCCGGCCGTTCCGCCCGTGGCGCCGAGTGGGCCTTCGCTGCTCTGATTCCGGCGCTCGCCTGGTCGGTCACGGCACTCGCTTGGATGTTGCGATGACCGCCGTTCTTTCCGCCCATGGCGTTGCGTATGCCTACCCCGATGGCCACCAGGCACTTTTCGGCATCAATCTGAGCATTTCCCGCGGTGAGCGGGTGGCCTTGTTGGGGCCAAATGGGGCCGGAAAGACCACCTTCGTCCTCCAACTCAACGGCATCCTCACTCCGGGTGCCGGGTCGGTGAGCATCTCCGGGTTGCCGGTATCCAAGCCGAACCTCGCAGAGGTACGCCGTCGGGTCGGATTGGTCTTCCAAGATCCCGATGACCAACTCTTCCTACCGACGGTGGCTGCCGACGTCGCCTTTGGCCCGGCCAATCTGGGCCTTCGCGGCGCGGAACTGGAGCAGCGGGTGGCAGAAGCACTGGCTGCGGTAGGTCTTCCCGACGTGGCCGAGCGCGCCCCTCATCACCTGTCCTATGGCCAACGACGACGGGTCGCCGTGGCGACCGTCCTAGCGATGCGCCCGGAGCTGCTCGTCTTGGACGAACCCACGTCAAACCTGGACCCGGCCTCGCGTCGGGAACTCGCCGACGTGCTCACCTCGCTGGACGTGACCATGCTGATGGTGACTCACGATCTTCCCTACGCGCTTCAACTGTGCGAGCGATCGGTGATCGTGGACAACGGCGTGGTCGTGGCAGACGGCCCAACTCGTGAGTTGCTCGCCGATGATGCCCTCCTTGCCCGGCACCGTCTGGAATTGCCCTACGGCTTCACCGTTCCTCGCTGAGGTCATTGGCGGCCTCGCCCAACACCGCAGCCAGTGCGTCCAATGCCTGATCGAGTTCTTCGGTGGTGATCACCAAAGGCGGGGCCAGTCGAATCGTTTGTCCGTGGGTGTCTTTGGCGATCACGCCATGATCCAAAAGCCGTTCGCAAATGTCGCGGCCAGAACCGAGCCGGGGATCGATATCCACCCCAGCCCACAAGCCCACTCCGCGCACCTCAGTCACCCCGTGGCCGACGAACTCGGCCAGACGAGCGTGCATGTGAGCGCCTTGTTCGCGGGAACGCGCCTGCATCTCACCGGTCTCCAGCAGATCAATCACGGCTAGCCCCACCGCACACGCCAGAGGGTTCCCGCCGAAGGTTGAACCATGCTCGCCCGGTTGGAGCGTGCCCAACACTTCGCGGCTGCCCGCCACCGCCGACAGCGGCACAATGGCGCCGCCGAGAGCCTTGCCGAGCAGATAGAGGTCGGGATCAACCCCAGCTTGTTGGCAATAGAAGGTCGTCCCCGTGCGGGCCAAACCCGTTTGAATCTCATCGGCGATCATCAAGACACGATGCTGGTCAGCTACCTCTCGGACGCCGGCAAGGTAACCCACCGGCGGCAGGATGACTCCGGCCTCGCCCTGAATCGGTTCGACCAAGATGGCCACGGTGTTGGCGTCGACGGCTGCTTCGAGGGCGCCCAGATCCCCGAAAGGGACGGGGCGAAAGCCCGGCGTGAACGGCCCAAAATCCGAACGGGCGTTCGGGTCATCGCTGAACGACACCACCGAGATGGTGCGACCGTGGAAGTTGCCGGTCATCACCACAATATTGGCGCGATCCTCCTGGACGCCTTTGACCCGGTAGCCCCATTTTCGGGCCAGCTTCAGTGAGGTTTCCACCGCTTCCACCCCGGTGTTCATCGGTAGAGCCATCTCTTTGCCGGTCAATCGACACAAGGCGGTGAGGAAGGGGGCGAGGTTGGCCGAATAGACCGCCCGCGAGGTGATCGCAAGCCTCTGTACTTGGGCGATTGCCACCGAGACCAGCGCCGGATTCGAATGTCCGAAATTGACTGCCGAGTACGCAGAAAGGAAGTCCAGATACCGATGTCCATCAACATCAGTCAGCCAGGATCCGTCGCCGCTTTCGATCACGACCGGCAACGGACGATAGTTGTGCGCACCGAACGTCTCGATGGTGTCAATGGCTTGTTGGTGGGCGAAGCTGAGCCGGGGCTGATTCATCACAACACCTCCTGATCAACTGATGCTAATCGCCCGACTGTGCCGGTGCGCGTCCGACAGCAAACCTGACGGCTAGCATCAAGACATGGATGACACTTCCGCCATCGTGATCGGGTATGACGATTCCGAGTTCGCCCGCCAGGCATTGCGTCGGGGCCTTTGGCTGGCCTCCCAATTGCAGGCGCCGGTGCGGGTGCTTCGCGCCTGGACGATCAGCAATGCGCCTCGTCCACAAACGTGGGAACCCGGATATGTGCCGCCTGTGGACGATTTCGCTCAAGCGGTGATCGACGATCTCGGCAAGAAACTGGCACCGGTGCTCGCTGAGTTTCCCGATGTGACGGTCACTCTCGAAGCCCCACATGGTGCGGCGGGGCGTGAATTGGTCAAAGCATCATCCGATGCCCGAATCATGGTGGTGGGTAGTCGCGGGCTGGGTGGTTTTGCCGGGCTTCTCTTGGGCTCAGTGTCGGATCAGGTCGTTGAGCACGCGAAATGCGATGTCCTGGTGGTTCGCGCCGAAGCGGTGTCAGGCAAGGACGCGCCGCGTCCTGACGATCGCTCTCGCTGAGTTCGACCCGCTAACGAACTGCTTGGGCGAAGGTCAGGCCCACACGGGGAACATCAGTGGTCCGACGAAAGCTCCGAGCACCGCACCCCAGATCAGGTAGGGGCCGAACGGCAATGAGCCCTTGGTGTCCACGCGTTTGGCAATGATCAGCGCGATTCCCACCACGGCCATCATCACCCAGGAAAGCAGGAATCCGGCCACGCTCTGTGCGACGCCAAACCAGCCCAAGAAACCACCAACAACGCCAGCGAGCTTGACATCGCCGAACCCAAGGTCACGAGCGAAAATCGCCATCACGAAGTAGAGCGCGAGCATGATCGCGGCAATGATGCCGGCTCGTCCCAAGTCAGACCAGCGCCCCAGCATTGCTGCAGCGATGGTGAGCCCGACCGCGAGAACCCCATACATGGGGAAGACGATCCGATCAGGCAGTCGATATTCCGCAAAGTCGATCACGATCAACAGCGATGCGCCGACGGCGAGCAGAGCGAACGTCACGACCTCGAAGACCGAACCCGCCAGGCCAGCGAGTCCACCCAGTACGAAGGCAAAGGGAACCTGCAGCCAACTTCGCGCCAACTTGCTGTCGGTAACGAAGCTCGCCTGCATGAACCGGTTGAGAACCGCCGCCAGTCCGGCTGCCCCGCACGCGGCGAGCAGCACCCAAAGGAGATTCACTGGCTCAGAACCCGGAACCGAAGGCGTTCATGATCTGAATGGCACCCGGACCGATAACAACGATGAACATGGCAGGCATGATGAACAGAATAAGCGGGAAGATCACCTTCACCGGAATCTGCATCGCCCGTCGTTCGGCGTCCTGTCGGCGTTCGCGGCGCATCTCGATCGCTTGGGTGTCGAGCACGTCCGATAGCGCAATGCCGTAGGCCTCGCCCTGGATAATCGCCCGGACGAAGCGTTCGAGTTTCTCCACGCCGGTGCGTTCTGCCAGATCGTTGTAGGCATCACGTCGAGGCATGCCGACCTGAATGTCTTGCAGGGTGCGGGTGAGCTCTGAGGCGAGTTCGCCCCGCCCATTGCGAGCGACGCGGGCCATAGCGGCGTCGAAGCCGAGGCCGGCGTTCACCGCAATACTCATCTGGTCCAGGACGTCAGGCAGCTGCAGGCCAATCGCTTCCCGTCGCTTAATGCCTGTGTTGTACAACAAAATCTCAGGCAAGAAGAACAGAACCACGACGGCAGCCAGCCCCAGAAGAACAGCGAGCATGTCTCGGCGAATCAGAATCGCCGCGAGCATTCCGATCAGGCCGATCAATCCGAGCAAGAACTTCATCGATAGCAGGCGATCTACCGGCCACGCCTCGGGACGTCCGGCTGCGGCCCAGAGCCGAGAGATGTTCTTCAGCATCGCCGGTGGACTGCGCCGACGGAGCACCTCGGCGAGCTCGTTACTTGACGGATCCTCGGCAGTCTTGATTGCTGGGGTGTCAAGGTCACGGTTCAGGTTGGCAAGAACGGTACGACGTCGACCCGAACCGCTGAAAACCAACCAGAGCAGAACGCCCAGCCCTGCGGAAACCAGGAGGACGCCAAACCACATTGCGGTAGCCATTTCTCCTCCTAATACTTCAGGTTGATGATCTTGCGCATCCACAGACTGCCGATGGTGATCATCACCGCACCAACACCGATCATGACCCAGCCAATCTTGTTCGTGACCAGCATGGAAATGTAGTCGCGGCTCAGAATGGTCAAGAACAGGGCCACCACAAAGGGCAACGCGACCAAGATGATGGCCGAGAGCTGGCCATCTGCGGCCAACGATTTGACTTGCCCTTTCAGCTCGGACCGCTGCCGAATGGTGTCGCTGACGCCATCCAAGACATCGGCAAGGTTGCCGCCCACTTCGCGGTTAATCCCAATCGCCTGCGTCACCCAGAAGAAGTCCTCATTTCGCATCCGGGTGCAGACCTCGTCCAGTGCCTCAGTCATCGAACGTCCGACGCGCACCTCGTTGGTCACTCGTGCGAACTCCAGCGAGGTAGGCGGGCTGCCTTCCTGGCCGATGGTGGCCATCGCTTGAGGGAGGCTGTACCCGGCGCGCAGTGAACCAGCCATCATCTGCAAAGTCTCGTCGAGTTGTGATTCAAACTTGGCTCGGCGCCTGCTGGCAAGCACGGATAGGACCAAGCGCCCCGCAATGGGAGTGATCAATGCCAGGAGAAACCCCAGCAGGGGGTTACCGAGGAGCAGTCCGAGGGCGAAGAACGCCAAGCAAACGCCGACCATGATCACCACAAGGTCCTTCAAAGGGGTGTGAATACCCGCTTCTTCGAGAATCTCGGTGAAAGAGTTGCCTCGTCCAGACAGATACTTATCGACGGCTTCGGTGGCGGTGTTGGCCATCCGGGTCACGAACGTGGTTTGGGCGGCGGCGCCGATGCGGCGCCGATCCAGAGCCACCTTATGGGTGGGCAACAACATCAAGATGAAGATGATGACGCTGGCGACAAAGATGAAGGCCCACGCCAGGAAGAGTTGAAGGTTCACTTCTGCTCCCACATGGCGGAGGTGCCGAAGATCCCGGGCGACAGTTTGATGCCGAGGTCGTTGAGCTTTTGAATGAACAGCGGCCGCAATCCGGTGGGTTGCACTTTGCCGAGGAACTTCCCTTCCGGGGAGACGCCGGCGCTGAAGTCGAAGGCGTAAATCTCCTGCATGGTGACCGTTTGGCCTTCCATGCCCGCGATCTCCGACAGCGAGGTCACGCGTCGAGTGCCGTCGCGGAGTCGAGTGAGCTGAACAACCACGTCCACGGCGGAGGCGATT
>CAYWIN010000026.1:5003-14417 GCA_964458365.1 uncultured Propionibacteriaceae bacterium | reverse complement strand
CGTCCGCGAAGACACTTTCGCACTAGGCATCTGCAACGGCTGCCAAATCTTCGCCGCGCTCGCCGACATCATTCCCGGTGCCGAAGCGTGGCCGAAGTTCACGCGCAACCGCTCAGAGCAGTTCGAGGCACGGCTGAGCCTGGTCGAGGTGTTGGACTCACCGTCGATCTTCTTCGGCGGCATGGCGGGCAGCCGACTGCCGGTTGCCGTTGCTCATGGCGAAGGCTTCGCCGATTTCTCCACCTGCGGCGATCCGGCCGCAGTCGCTCGCGCGGTGCGTTTCATCGACGGAACCGGGGCGCCTGCGATCAGCTATCCGGCCAACCCCAACGGCTCACCGGACGGCCTGACTGCCGTGACGACCCCCGATGGCCGTTTTACCGCCATGATGCCCCACCCCGAACGGGTTGCCCGTAACGCCCAGCTGTCTTGGACCACGGGGGAATTGGATCAGGTCAGTCCGTGGCAGCGAATGTTCAACAATGCCCGAGTGTGGGTCGACTGAGCGGGTTGGATTCTCGATCCTGTCCGCAACGCACACGGATAACAACGTCTGCGCGCAGCTCAGCACTGTCAGTGCCGTAGGCGATACTGCCCCCATGCCCAGTTCAGACTTGGCCACGATGCGACTCGTCGCCCAGGGCCTGGCCAAACCGCAGGCGTCCACGCCTGAGCAGGTCGTTGCCCACCTCGGAGCGGTTCAGGCCCAGGATCTTCCCGGCGCCATCACCTCGGTTGCTTTGCGGATGGCCAAGCCGTCAACCTCACAGGTGATTGCCGCAATGAACGCCGGCCGCATCGTCCGCTCGTGGCCCATGCGCGGCACCTTGCATCTGATGCTTCCGTCCGACTTAGACGCCATCACCAAGGTCACCGCCCCGCGCATGTTGGCCGAGTCCGCCGGACGGCGTCGCCAACTAGGGATCAGTGATGCCGACCTGGACGAGGCAACCCAGCTGGCACTCGAGGCGCTCCCCGATGGCGCAACGCTGTCGCGCAGCGAGCTCTTTGCGCTGTGGCAGCAGCATGGGCTGAGCGACAACTCGTCGAGCGCAACGCACGTATTGCGGGTTTTGTGCCAGCAACGTGTGCTGGTGCTCGGCCCGATGAACGGCAAAGACCAACGAATCGTCAGCTACCGGCAGTGGATTGCCCCCAGCGGCCTCGATTCGGTCCAAGCGCGGGCCCATCTCGCCGAAAGCTACTTCACCAGCCACGGCCCCGCCACCGTCGCAGACTTTTCGCGCTGGTCAGGGCTCACCAGGTCCGACAGTCGTGCAGCGGTTGCCCAGCTCAGCGAGCAGATGGTGCCCGTCGACGAAAACGGTTCGGCCCAGTTCATGCGCGCAGATCTCCCCGAGCGCCTGACCGAGCTCCGGCACCACACCGATGCGGTGATTCTGCTGCCCGGTTTCGACGAGTTCATCTTGGGCTATGCCGATCGCAGCTTCGCCATCGACCCGGACCACGCCAACCGGATCGTCCCCGGCAACAACGGGATGTTCAAAGCGACCATCGTCCATCGCGGACGCGTCATCGGACTGTGGAAGCGTGCCGGATCGGCGGCCAAACCGCGGCTGGAAACCACCTGGTTCACTGCGCCAGATGCAGACCTTGAGCGTCGAGCTCAGGAAGCCTTCGAGGTGCTTCCCCGTCCGTTCAATTGAGCGCCAATTCCGTGCCGACCAGCCGTCGGTAGGCCTCAAAGTACCGCGCCCGAGTAGCAGCAACGATTTCTTGCGGCAACGGCGGGGGCGGAGTGTCTGAGGCCTTGTCCCAGCCCGATTCCTTACTCAGCCAGTCGCGCACGTACTGCTTGTCGAAGCTGGGCAGGCTCTTGCCTGGCTCCCACAGTTTGGCGTCCCAGAAACGGGACGAATCCGGAGTCAGGACCTCGTCGGCCAAAACCAGGGTGCCGTCGGCGCGCAGGCCAAACTCAAACTTGGTGTCAGCCAGGATGATGCCCCGCTCGGCGGCCATGTCCGCAGCCTGGGTGTAGATCTTCACCGTGGCGTCACGCAGCCGCGCAGCCAGATCCTCGCCGTGGGCAGCTACGACGGTGGCGTAGTCGACGTTCTCGTCGTGTTCACCGATCTCGGCTTTCGTCGAGGGAGTGAAGATCGGTTCGGGCAGCTTGGATCCGTCCACCAATCCGGCCGGGAGCGGGATGCCGCACACCGTCTGGGACCGCTGGTATTCCACCCAGCCCGAGCCGGTGAGATAGCCCCGCGCGATGCACTCCACCGGCACCATGTCCAGCGCTTCGACGATCACGCCGCGACCGGCATACTCGGCCGGAACGTCACCGGAAACCACATGATTGGGGAAGTCGATCTGCGAAAACCACCATTGCGACAGTTGGGTGAGCACGACTCCCTTGTCCGGAATCGGAGTGTCGAGCACGAAGTCGAATGCAGAGATCGCATCGGTAGCAACCATCAGAATCTGATCCTCAGACCAGCGATACAAACGACGCACCTTGCCAGCATGCAAAAGGGGGAGTTCAGCCATAGCCAAAGCCTATCGAGGCCTGGCTGTGCACCCGTCCCCGGCTCAAAACCGAGCACTTCGGCAGACGACCACCCAGCTGGTGAGGGTCGTCACCCATTCCGCAGACCGTTCCGTGCTCGGGGGCTAGGCAGCGGCTGCGGCGGGTGGTTCAGGCCGAGTTGCCTGGCGAACCATGCTGACACCCACAAAGAGCAAGAAGCCTGCGAAAAGCCACGCCCCCACTTGTGCAGACACCAGATGGGCCACCCAAGCACCAACCGGGGCGGTGAGCAGCGAGGCGACGCCAATCACCAGGCCCGCACGGAAGTCGACATTCTTCCGACGTGCGTTTCCGATCAAACCTGAGATCACGCCCGGCAGCATCATCACCAAGGACGCCCCTTTGGCGGCCAAGTCACCTAAGCCGAACCACACCATCAGCACCGGCACCACCATGCCACCGCCGCCGACACCCAAAATGGCCGACAGAGTGCCGGCAACCAAGCCCAGAACGATCAGCCCTGCGACCCGCCACGGGTCAAGCACAAGCTCCGCTCCACGGTCGGGCACCGCGATGAGCAGCTGAACGATCATCACCACAACGAATCCCGCGAAAACCCATTGGGCGGCGCGCCTGGAAATCCGGACCAACAGCCACGCACCCAGCTGGGCCCCGATCACGGCCCCGACCGCCAAGATTCCGGCCAAGAGGAGATTGACGTTCCCCGCCAAGGCGTAGCTGATCGCCGACATAGTCGCAGCCGGAAGGATCGCCAACAGCGATGTACCCACCGCTTTGCGTTGGTCCATCTTCAGCACGATCACCAGGGCGGGAACGATCAAGATGCCCCCGCCGATCCCGAATAGTCCGGCAAAGAACCCGGCGAGCAGGCCCACCCCGGCCAAGGAGGCGACCGCCGCCGGGCTGATCTTCACAGAACCGAGCCAGGACGGTATTGAGCGCCCTCGGGATACTGCGCAGCAAGCTCAGCTACTCGCTCGGCGATCTGGTCGACCTGGTCGCGAGCCGAACCGGTCAAGCTGATCGGGTCCGCCAATGCCGCCACCAGCTGTTCGCGACTCAGACCCAACCGGGTGTCGCCGGCCAGGCGATCTAGCAGGTCATTGTCGGCACCTTCTCGCATTGCCAGAGCTACTGCCACGGCGTGCTCTTTGATCGCCTCGTGAGCAACCTCGCGACCCACCCCATGTTGAACGGCCGCCATCAAGACTTTGGTCGTGGTCAAGAACGGCAAGAAGCGTTGCAGCTCGGCCTCGATTACCGCCGGGAATGCACCGAATTCCCTCAGCACGGTCAGAAACGTTTCGAAGAGCCCGTCGAGGGCGTAACAGGCGTCGGGCAGCGCTACCCGGCGCACCACCGAGCAGAAGACGTCCCCTTCGTTCCACTGCGCTCCAGCCAACTCCCCCGCCATTCCGGCATAGCCGCGCAGGATCACCATCAGACCGTTGACGCGCTCACAGGAGCGGGTGTTCATCTTGTGGGGCATCGCCGAGGAGCCGACTTGGCCTTTGGCGAAGCCTTCGGTGACCAGTTCCTGACCAGCCATCAAACGGATCGTGGTGGCCAGGCTGCTCGGCCCGGCAGCAACCTGAACCATCGCCGCCAAGACGTCGTAATCCAAAGAACGCGGATACACCTGGCCTGTCGCGGTGAACACCTGGGCAAAGCCCAGATGATCGGCAACGATCGCCTCCAACTGCGCCAACTTCAACGTGTCGCCGCCCAGCAAGTCCAGCATGTCTTGGGCGGTCCCCATCGGGCCCTTGATTCCCCGGCTGGGATACCGCGCAATGAGTTCGTCGACGCGCCCGAAAGCGACCAACAATTCATCGGCAGCCGTCGCGAACCGCTTGCCCAAAGTGGTCGTTTGGGCTGCCACATTGTGGGAACGCCCCGCCATCGGAAGATCCCGGTATTGCACGGCGAGATCGGTCAGCGCGACCAAGACCGTCACGATCCGCTCACGAATGAGTTTCAGCGAGCCGAGCAATTGGCGTTGCTCAATGTTCTCGGTCAGGTCGCGACTGGTCATCCCTTTGTGGATGTGCTCGTGCCCAGCCAGCGCATTGAATTCCTCAATTCGGGCCTTCACATCGTGTCGGGTGACGCGCTCGCGGGCGTCGATACTGGCCAAGTCGACCTGGTCCAACACACGGCTGTAGTCAGCGATCACCTGCGCCGGATCGTCTCCACCAAAATCGACGCCCAACTCGGCCTGGGCACGAAGCACAGCAAGCCACAGCTGACGTTCAGCGATGATCTTGGCTACCGGCGACCAGATTTCACGCATCGCAGCAGAGGCATAACGCGTGGCAAGCACATTGGGGGTCATTCGTTCTCCTGAATCTCAGCGGCCTTCTGGGCGATGTCATGGCGGAAGAACCCGCCGGGCAGGTCGATTTGGGCCATCGTGGCGTACGCCGCGTCCCGGGCCTGACTCAAGCTCGTCCCGGTGCCCACCACGGTGAGGACTCGACCTCCGGAGCTGACCAAATCACCGGAGGCATCCTGACGGGTTCCGGCATGAAAGACCCCCGGCGCCGACGCGCCCACAATCCGGTCGCCGCTGCGCGGGGCCGCCGGGTACCCTTCGGCGGCCAAGACCACGCCGACAGCGGCACCGCTGCCCCACTCCAGGGGCGGATGATCGGCCAAGGTCCCCGTTGCCGCCGCGTAGAGGGCTCCACCGAGCGGCGTTTTGAGTCGGGTGAGCAGAGGCTGAGTTTCCGGATCGCCGAAGCGCGCGTTGAACTCCACCACCTTCACTCCGCGTTTGGTCAACGCCAGACCGGCATAGAGCAGACCCACAAAAGGCGTCCCCCGACGTCGCATCTCATCGATCGTGGGCTGAATCACCTGGGCCACCACTTGAGCGGTCAGCCCCGGAGGAGCCCACGGCAACGGGGTGTAGGCGCCCATACCGCCAGTGTTCGGCCCAAGGTCACCGTCACCGACCCGCTTGAAGTCCTGGGCCGGCTCGAAAGCCAGCACATGCTCACCATCGCTCAAAGCGAAGAGGCTCACCTCGGGACCGTCAAGGAACTCCTCGATCACCACAGGGCCACATGCTGCCGCGTGCTCAACTGCGGCCTGGCGATCGTCGGTGACGATCACACCCTTGCCCGCAGCAAGACCATCATCTTTCACCACATAGGGAGGCCCAAAGCGATCCAACGCCTTCGCGACCTCTTCGGCTGTGACGCACAGTCGAGCCTCAGCTGTCGGCACCTCAGCAGCATCCATGATGGCCTTGGCGAACGCCTTGCTTCCCTCAAGCTGGGCGGCTGCTGCACTGGGGCCAAAGACGGCGATCCCGGCGGCGCGCACGACGTCAGCCACCCCAGCCACCAATGGAGCTTCGGGGCCGATCACCACAAGGTCAGCGCCCACTTCGACAGCCAGCTCAGCAACAGCGCCTCCGTCAGTGGGATTGACCGGGTGGTTCGTGCCCACCGCGGCCGTGCCCGGGTTTCCGGGAGCGATGTGCACCGCCGTCACTTGGGGGTCATTGCTCAACGCCCAGGCCAGGGCATGTTCTCGTCCACCGGAACCGATCACCAATACTGTGTGCGCCACGCGATGATCTTATCGGCGCAAAACGGCCATTCCGATCAGCCCACGTTCGTGCGGTGAAAGCGCAGATGGGATCGGGATGCCGTGGGCCCACGCTGATCCTGATACCGATTTCCGTAAATCGAAGAACCGTAGGGATGCGCAGCTGGCGACGACAGCCGGAAAAAACAGAACTGGCCCACCTTCATGCCCGGCCACAACTTGATCGGCAAGGTCGCCAGGTTCGACAACTCCAACGTGACATGGCCGCTGAAACCCGGATCGATGAAGCCCGCCGTGGAATGGGTGACCAACCCCAGGCGACCCAAACTCGATTTGCCCTCCAAGCGTGCCGCAACATCGTTCGGCAAAGACACCACCTCGTAGGTGCTGGCCAGAACGAATTCGCCCGGGTGCAACACGAACGGCTCGTCTGGACCGACCTCGACCAGCCGGGTCAGATTGGGCTGGTCGACCGCCGGGTCAATGACCGGATACTTGTGGTTGTCGAAAAGCCGAAAGTATCGATCCAACCGGACGTCAACGCTGGACGGCTGCAGCATCTCGCTGTCCCACGGATCCAGCGTGATCCTTCCGGCTTCGATTTCGGACTCGATATCGCGATCACTGAGCAGCATGAGCCCAGGCTAGAGGCGCCACCGGGTCAGACGAAACCTCACAACAGGTCGTTGATCACCACAGACTGCTCGCGAGACGGGCCGACGCCGATTCCAGAGATCCGGCAGCCGACCAGTTCTTCCAGGCGCCGCACGTAGGCCTGGGTAGTCGGGGGCAGGTCTGCAAAGACGCGCGCGGAAGAAATATCTTCGCTCCAGCCGTCCAAGTATTCATAGATCGGGATGGCGTGATGGAAGTCGGTTTGCGTCATCGGCAGTCGGTCAACCCGCTCACCGTTGATCTCGTAAGCCACACAGACCGGGATCTTCTCCCACCCGGTGAGGATGTCGAGCTTGGTCAAAAAGATGTCGGTGAAAGCATTGGCTGTCACTGCCGCTTCCACTACGAGGGCATCGAACCATCCACACCGCCGGTTACGTCCGGTGGTGGTGCCAAACTCCGCACCGTCGGTACGCAGCTTCTCGCCCGCTTCGTCCAACAGCTCGGTGGGGAATGGCCCCTCGCCCACCCGGGTGGTGTAGGCCTTCGCGATACCAATCACCCGATCTATCCGCATCGGCCCCACACCCGAACCGGTGCAGGCTCCAGCCGCAATCGGATTCGAGCTGGTCACATACGGATAGGTGCCGTGATCGACGTCCAAATGATGGGCCTGAGCGCCTTCAAAGAGCACCACCTGCCCCCCATCGAGGGCCTCATTGAGCACCCGCGAGGTGTCGGCCACCATCGGACGAACCCGCTCGGCGTGCTCGAGTAGAGCCTCGATCACCTCTTCGGCCTCGATAGCCCGGCGGTTGTAGACCTTCACCAGCAGGTGGTTCTTCTGCTCGAGAGCGGCTTCCACTTTCTGCCGCAAGATCTTGTCGTCGAACAGATCCTGCACCCGGATCCCCAACCGGTTGATCTTGTCGGAGTAAGCCGGGCCAATGCCACGCCCGGTGGTGCCGATCCGACGGTTCCCCAGGAATCGCTCGGTGACCTTGTCCATCACCTTGTGGTACTCGGTGATCAGGTGTGCATTGGAGCTGATCAGCAGTTTGGAGGTGTCCACCCCGCGCGCGTTCAGCCCGTCAATCTCGGTGAAAAGCACTTCTAAGTCGATGACGACACCGTTGGCGATGACCGGCACACCGTGGTTCAAAATGCCCGACGGAAGCAGATGCAACGCATACTTCTCGCCGTTAACGACCAGCGTGTGCCCTGCGTTGTTCCCTCCGGAATAGCGGACGGTGTAGTCGACCCGATCACCCAGCTGATCGGTGGCTTTTCCTTTGCCCTCGTCACCCCATTGCGCGCCGACGACCACGATTCCTGGCATCTTCTGCCCCTTAGCGTCAGACAAGCCCGCGGCAACGCCGACGGGCTATTACCCGCTGATTCTACCGAAGCGACCCGCCCAATGCACTGAAGCACCCGTGAGAATGGCCACGGCGAAGCTCAGCGGCGCATCCGCAGGATGATGGCAATGATGGCCCAAGTGACCCCCACCAGGTATCCCCCGACGAACAGAGTCAAGGTCACGATTCCGACCGTATCTATCTCAGGCATCGGCTCAACGAGGAGAACGATCGCGACCAGCAAGCCGAACAGGAATGCCGGGATCAGCACCAACAATCCCAAGACGGAGAAGGTTCGCCCGACCGGACCCAGCGGCGGACGAGGCGGCCGGTCCGCACGCGCTTGGCGGCGCTCACGCCTGAGGGCCTTCGCCTCGCCACCCGTTGCGGGAGCATTGGGCTGTGGCGGAATCGGGATGGCCTCGGGCGACCGTGCGGGCATCCGCACGACGCGTTGGGCAGAAACATAGGCGTCGACGGTCTGCATTGCCTCAGGCGGGAAGGCATACAAGGTTGGCTCAAGGGAGACCGCAATGCCGTCGCCCCCAACCAGCACCCGACCTCCGTCGGGCCACATCAACATCGCTTGACAGTCGGCGTAGCGCACGGTCAGTGCCCCGTCGGCACCAACGGCACTGACCCCCGCATTGCTCCACACCACCGACCGGTTCTCATCCCCCATCGCGGCCACCGGACGACCAGTGACAGCGTTTTCCGACCACAAGGGAATCGGCGTAAACCCGGCCCACAGGCTTTCGATGCCTTGCGGAGTGAGCAACAGACCCGTGCGTGAGGCCTGCTGGGCGACGTTCTGAACATCGAACGGGCGCACGGCGTCAAGTTCGGACTGAAGCTGTTCGGCTTGTTCGATGGGTTTACCCAAAAGCACATCCTGAGCAAAGGAAGGCAGCGCGCCAGCCTCCCACTCCGGCTTCGCCCGAGCGGTTCGCGCTGCCTGTTTTTGCTCATCCAAAGAAGACGAGCCCAGCTCGCCCCATTGGAGCGTGGCCAAGACGTCAATGAACTCGCCAACCGCAGCAGGTTGTTGGCCGTCAGTAATGTCGGCCACTGCGGTGATCATCGCCCGCTCCGCGTCAAGCGCCTCGTACCCGACCACGGCCGTGTAGCAGTAGCCGGCGTCCTGCCGAATCCGCTGGAACATTTCCCGCTGTAGCAGGGCCGCATACGCCTGAGCTGCAGCGGAGCGCTCGACGATGGCGCTGAAGCCCAACGCATTGGGCGAATCGGCGGCACTTGCTGGTCCGGGCGCGGGCATCGCTTCGGCCACGAACGGCAGCGGCTCGCGACGCCCTGGCGGCAGCGGCAAGCGAAGGTCGGACGGCGGAGTCATGCCGGAGAACCACAAAACAG
>CAYWIN010000026.1:0-4993 GCA_964458365.1 uncultured Propionibacteriaceae bacterium | reverse complement strand
AGTAGCGCGAAGCCCACGCCTGCAGGTCCAGAGCGGTCACGGAGTGCAGCCCCCATTCGGGGTAAGCCGCTAGCCCGATGCCCTTGGCGCCATAGCGCCACACACTCAGCCGGGAGCCCGTCGAGAGCCCTCGACTGCTGGCTTCAGTGCGCAAGACGCCGGTTTCGACGTCAAGACGATCGACCGGCAAAGCATGCAGATCGCCACAAACCCGCTCCAGGAACACCCGGACCGATTCCGGGCTGCCCTCCGTGAAGAAGCTCGTGAACGACGGCGCCGTCGTCCCGTTGAAGTGGTAGTCGGTCGTGCCAAGCCGGTGCAACGCGAGGTGTTCGATCAGGTGGGTGATGCCGTGCTGGGCGAGAACTTCGTCGGCATAGCCCACCCGGAAGGTGATTCCGGCGACCGTGGGGCCGTCCTCGGTGTAGATCGCTGGGATGCCGTCAATCTCGGTCCACCGAATCATTGGTGTGCCACCACTTCCTTGCGCAGCTCAGTGAAAGTCGATCCGGGATTGGTCATCGTCTCTGACCAGCTATCGATGCAGGCATAGTCCCCGAGCCGCGCGAAGCAGTTCCAGGCTCGTGGCCAGTCCTCCATGCAGGCGAATGCGTATGCGAATTGGGTCAACGCCCAGACCGATCCCGCCCCGAAAGTAAACGCCGGATTCATCACCGACTGGTTCGCGGCGGTGAGGATCTCTTGCCGAACTTGGGGTTCGGTGAAGATGTCACGCATTGTCGCCTCCGAATACCACCATCGAAGTTGATAGTGGCTGACCAGCAACGCGGCGGCTGCGGACCCGGGTACCGAGGAGTTCACACATCGCCAGGCGAACTCGTGAGTTTGCTCCAAGCTGCCGTGCCATTTCGGGGCCAGATGAAAGAGCAGCTCGATTTGGGCGTACAAGTCTTGTGGGGAATAGCGCTCGACACGGGCAAAGCGTCGTTTGACCTCTGGAATCCCGTACCCCATGTATGAAGCCGTTCGGATCCGAGTCGTCCAGGCGGGGACGAAGCTCGGATTGATCGCACACGTACGAGTAAGGAGCTCCTCGGCCGAATGCACTTTGTCGCGATAGATCTTCCAGTCTTCGGGCGGGACTTGAGCTGCGGGTAGTGTGCCGCGAATCTGGCGTCCGACCACGGCACGGCGCCGCGCAAGCATCGTCGCGGCCAAAGAGTCCCGCGGGTTCGCGGAAAGCAACGCTTCGAGGAAGCCGTCGCAGCCCTGCGCATCATCGACAAGCTCAATGCTCAGCTGCTGTTCATACGGATTCAGACCGGCGAACACATCCTTGGCGCGCGACCAGTCATTGGCATTCAGGGCGGCCTTCACTACGCCGACTCCGGGGTTCACCCGAGTCTGGTCGAAAATCGGCTCGAATTCTGTTGGCATCGCGGCAAACATAGCGGTGCCGCCACCGGAAAAGGTGGCGGCACGCGCGGTTATCCTCTGTTGCGGTGTGGTGAATCCGCGACGTCAACCAATGCTCTTTCCTGCACTGCGCAAACGCTGGCAGGCTTCAACAACCCGAGCAGACAGTCCGGCTTCGCCGAGCTTTCCCCAGGCCCGCGGATCGTAAAGCTTCTTGTTGCCCACCTCGCCGTCGACTTTGAGCACACCGTCGTAGTTCTTGAGGACGAAATCGGCCACCGGTCGCGTGAATGCATACTGCGTATCGGTGTCGATATTCATCTTGATCACGCCATAATCGACCGCATCGGAAATCTCTTGCGCCGTCGAGCCCGATCCACCATGGAAGACCAAATCGAATGGCTTGTCTTTGCCATATTTGGCCCCGACGGCGTCCTGAATCTCCTTGAGGACTTCCGGACGCAGCTTCACCGCGCCGGGCTTGTACACGCCGTGCACATTGCCGAAGGTCAGCGCGGTGATGTACCGGCCCTTTTCGCCCAGCCCGAGCACCTCAACAGTGCGCAAGCCATCTTCGGCCGTCGTGTAGAGCTTCTCGTTGATTTCGGCGGCCACGCCGTCCACTTCGCCACCGACGACACCCACCTCGATCTCCAAAATCTGTTTGGCCGCACTCGTCAAAGCCAACAGTTCGTCGGCAATGATGAGGTTCTCTTCCATCGGAACAGCGGAGCCATCCCACATGTGTGACTGGAAGAGCGGCTCCAGGCCCTTTTTGACCCGCTCGGTGGAGATCGCAATCAGTGGCTTGATCCAGGTATCGATCTTGTCCTTCTGACAGTGATCGGTGTGCACCACGATGTTGATCGGGTAATTCTTGGCGACGACGTGAGCGAACTCGGCCAAGGCGACCGATCCCGCAACCTTGTCTTTGATCGTCGGACCGGAGGCATATTCGGCACCACCGGAGCTGATCTGAATGATGCCGTCGGAGCCGGCCTCAGCGAACCCGGCCAGTGCCGCATTCAGGGTTTGAGATGAGGTGATGTTGATCGCCGGGTAGGCGTAGGAGCCTGCCTTCGCAGCGTCCAACATTTCGGCGTACTTGTCAGGACTGGCAATGGGCATGGGGATCGCTCTTTCTCGTGTTGACGCCTGCCGCAACGCGGCTGCTCATACGGTTCGGCCCTAGTCTGTCAAAACTTCACCGGCTGCGAGGATCACTGCCGCCGCATGGGACCAAACCGTTCACCTGGCGGACAGATCAGTCCAGCCGGGACATATCCACCCAGCTGCGACCCGAAGACAGCACCCGAACTACCGCATCCAACGAAGCCGGCATCGCATCAGTCAGCTCCAACGGAACCACAGGCACATCCGAACGGTCCCGCGACGAGGTCAGCAACGCTGAGGATGCACCCCAGCCACCCGGGCGCACCACGATTGAGCCGATCTCGGGCCAAGTAATCCACCGGCCACGAATCATCATTCCGCTGCGGTTAACTCCGATGGCCAGCCCGCGCGTGGCTCGTCGAGCATCAGCCCGAGCTCGCACCCAGCAGATCACGGCATACACCGTCGTGCTCCCACCGGTCAGCACTGCGGCACCGATAAACCAGGGCGCCCAGCCTCCGAAGACACCTGGGAAGAATGCCCACAGCAGACCGAAGATCGTCAGCGACACCGCCAACGAGATCGACCGCCACAGCAGAGCCATGAAGGCAGACGTCACTCTCTGAGCAGCGAGCTCAGGCCGGAAATAGATTCCGAATTCGTCGTCCACGCCCGCCATCCTAGGTGAGGTTTACTCGCGCCCGGTCGGTGCGCCCGGCGCCCACTGCAACGCCCAGTGGTACATGGCAATCGCGGCGGCAGCTCCCGCGTTGAGCGAACGGGTCGATCCGTACTGGGTGATCGCCACCAGCTGCTCGCAACCAGCCACCATTTCCTCGGTCAGCCCGGGACCTTCCGAGCCAAAAACCAAGCAGCACCGCTCGGGCAGTCGAACACTCTCCAACGGCACCGATCCGGGCAGGTTGTCGACCCCAATCGGCGTGACCTGGTGTGCGGCGAGCCAGGCGAGGAAGTCTGCAGTGTCTGGATGGTGCTCAAGATGCAAATAACGGTCGGTGACCATCGCGCCCCGCCGGTTCCAGCGTCGACGTCCGATGATATGAACCCGTTCGACGTTGAAGGCATTCGCGGTACGCACCATCGACCCGATATTGAAATCGTGTTCCCAGTTCTGGATCGCCACGTGAAGGGGCAAACGCCGGGAATCGAGCTCGGCAACGATGGCTTCCAGTCGCCAGTAGCGGTACTCGTCGGGGACATTACGCCGGTCACCTTCGGCGAGAAGCTCTTGGTCGTAGCGCGGATCGTCCGGCCAGGGACCAGGATGCGGGCCGACCCCGGGGCTGCTGACGGCAACCACCTCGTCCTCACTCAGCTCGGCCATGGAGGTCACGGTACCCTTTCCGATCATGGACGCGCTCTCTTTGCTGCCCTTGCAGCTCATCCCCTGGCTAGATCCCACCACGTTGCTCGAATCAATGAACAACTGGGCGTTGTGGGGCGCAGCATTGGTGGTCTTTATTGAGTGCGCGATCTTTCCGGTGCTACCTGGCGATTCGCTGCTTTTCGCCATCGGCATGTTCGTCGCGAACGACGCACAGATCATTCGTTTTGGTGATTTCGACAAGCCCGCAACCTTGGCCATCTCGATGGGGGTCTTGTTGGTGGCTGCTGTCTTGGGCAATGTGGTCGGCTACTGGGTCGGAAAGACCATTTCGCCGTGGCTGTTCAAGCCGCGCGCAGGTTTCATCGGGAAAGTCTTTTCCCAAAAGCACCTCCAACAGACCCACGATTTCTTTGAGCGCTACGGATCCAAGGCCCTCGTCCTGGGTCGTTTCGTGCCGTTCGTGCGCACCTTCGTGACCATGGTGGCCGGAGCTGCCGGAATGACTTTCCGCACCTTCATCACCTGGACGGGCATCGGCGCCGTGATCTGGGTGATCGGGGTGACGCTCTTGGGCTTCTTCTTGGGGCAAGTCGAGTTCATCAAAAACAACGTTGATGCCGTCTTAGTGGCCATCGTCTTGGTGTCGGTGATCCCGATGGTGATCGAGGCTCTGCTCTCCCGGCGCCGAGCGAAGGTCTCCGAGGAAAACTGACCTGGCGCCGTCACAACTGGCCGTCTGCGGACACTACCCGGTTATGGAACACCAACCAGGACGTGACGACTTCCGCCAGCTCTTTCGCAACACCAATCGGCGGGTGTACGCCTTCGTCCGGCGCCATTGTGACGAATCCGACTGCGACGATTTGATCGCCGAGGTCCACCTCGCTGCGTGGCGTCACTTCGATCAACTGCCTGCCGAGCCGCTGCCTTGGATGCTCGGCACCGCCCGCAAGGTGCTGGGGAACCACTGACGATCTCGCGGACGACGGCAACGCCTGGCCGCCGAGATGGCTGGCATCAGCCAACTTGCCACTACTGACTGCGCCACCCAAGCAGTTGATCGAGCCGATCTGGTAGCCGCCCTGATCCGGAGCACCTCGACGAAATGTGGGACGATCAACGTTCCGCACGCGTACTGAACACCATCACTGACAC
>CAYWIN010000025.1:0-14624 GCA_964458365.1 uncultured Propionibacteriaceae bacterium | reverse complement strand
GTTCGGGGGCATGGGGGTGGCTACGTATCGTGGCCTAGCTGGTTCGGCGTCGCAGGGCACGAGTCGTTAGCCTTGTGGACGGTAGTCGAAGTCGCGTGGATGGGGGCGCCATGTCTGATCCTGCAGTTCTCTTCGTTTGTGTGCATAACGCAGGACGTTCGCAGATGGCCGCTGGTTTTCTGCGCCAGTTGGCTGCTGGTCGAATCACGGTCTTCTCCGGCGGGACGGCGCCTGCCGACTCGCTGAACCCGGTCGCTGTGCAGGCGATGGCCGAACTGGGAATCGACATTGCCGATCAACGTCCGGCGGTGCTGCGGCCTGATGATGTGCGCACCGCTGACGTGGTGGTCACCATGGGCTGTGGTGACACCTGCCCGTTCTTTCCGGGAACCCGCTACGAAGACTGGGTATTGGATGATCCGGCAGGCAAAGGAATCGATGAGGTCCGAGCGATCCGTGACCAAATCCGAGGACGGGTTGAAGCGCTGGTTGCTGAGTTGATGCCTGACCAGCGGCCTTAGTCCAAACCGTCCTGACGCGGGGCTTGCATCAGCCTGGCGTCCTCGTGTGATCAGGTGGGATCGCATGGGAGGTGGTCGGCATCACGTCATACAAGGTTTCGACCAGGTTGTTCATTGACTCGGCTATCGCGCGTCCGGCTGCGGTCAATGCGTAGGTGACCCGATGTGTCCCCAGATCTGCTGTCCTTTCCACCAGCCCGGTTTCTGTCAGGGTGGCCAAGGTGTGCGACAGCATTCGGTCGCTGATTCCGTCCACGCTGCGGGCTGTTTGGGCGAAGCGACGCGGCGAGTCTCGCAGCGAAATGAGCACCAGGGCGGGCCAGCGCCCCACCACATCGTCGAGAAGATTGCGTGACGGGCAACTCCGGTTGAGTACGTTGAATTGAGGGGTCACGGACGCTCCTTTCGCTTACTGAAGTATAGTGCTAATGAATCGTAAGTAAAGGAAGGGCAGACCATTATGACTCTCGCCATCACCGGAGCAAGCGGGCACCTGGGTGCCCTCGTTATCGGCCATCTTCTTGACCGGGGCACTCCCGCCAATGACATCGTGGCCCTCGTTCGCCGCCCGGCGAGTGTGGTCGCGTTGTCTGACCAAGGGGTTTCGGTTCGCCCCTTCGACTATGACCAACCCGAACGGCTGGCAGCATCCCTGGACGGCGTCGATTCGTTGCTTCTGATTTCTGGCTCGGCCTTTGGCAAGCGCGAAGCTCAGCACCGAGCTGTGATTGATGCGGCCATCGCTGCTGGCGTCAAGCGCCTGGTGTACACCAGCGCTCCCCAGGCTGATAGCGGTGTCAACCCGGTGCTGCCTGAGCATTGGGCGACGGAGAAGTACCTTGCATCTTCTGGGTTGCCCCACGTCGTGCTGCGCAACGGTTGGTACAACGAAAACTACTTGGCCGATCTGGCTAATGCGGCCCAGACCGGGGCGGTCGTCAGTGCGGCTGGGGATGGGCGGGTGGCCAGTGCTGCACGTAATGATCTGGCTGAAGCTGCCGCAGTGGTGCTCGCCAGCCAAGAAGTGGGGCGCACCTACACCCTTACCGGAGATGTGGCCTGGAGCTTCGCTGACCTGGCGAGCGACTTCAGTGCCGTCTTGGGCAAGCCGGTATCACTGGTCTCGACCACCCGAGAAAGGAAGCGAGAGATCCTCACTGCAGCCGGTTTGGATGCAGGGCTGATCGACTTTGCGCTCGGCGTTGACGTGGCGATTGCGGCCGGTGAACTTGGGGGAGTGAATGGGGAGCTCTCCGGCTTGATCGGACGCCCCACCACCCCGCTGATCGAAACCCTCCGCAGTGCTTGACGCCCCCAAGTAGCTGGTCCTGGTTCTGGGGTGGCTTGACCCAGGCCACATTCGGCGTAATACTTCAATCGTGGTTGATTCAAGTGTTGTTGAAGTATCGACGGCGCTGCTGACTGCGGTATCAGATCCGATCCGTTGGCAACTGGTCGCTCAGCTGTCCGAACGGGAATCGCGCTGTGTGTGCCAGCTGCAGACCGAACCGCAAATCCCGGCGAACCTTCTCAGTTATCACCTCAAGGTTCTGCGGGAAAACGGTCTCATCATTGGCACGCGCCGAGGCCGGTGGATCGATTACCGGCTCACCGAAGGTGCTTTGGCACGGTTGCATGCTGCGTTGCCCACCCCTGGTAGTGACGCCTGCGCATGCGCGGTGAGCCAAAGCTCGGCTCTGGTGGCGTCAGTTCAGTGACCACTCCCGCCAGCCCCGCGCGGGCCGCCACCCGGCGCGGGGCCCTGGCCAGTCTGGTTGTTGTGGCCTGGCTAGGCGCATATGGCCTCAACGAAGTTGCCTGGACATGGCTCTATGGCTCCGTTCTTGGCTGGGACCTCAAGGTCGGCTGGGGTTCGATCATCCACTTCTTCAGCTACGACGTGGTCAAGATCGCCTTGCTCTTGGTCGGGATCATCTTCCTGGTCACGGTCTTGCGCAGTTTCATGAGCATCGAACGTACCCGGGCACTTCTCGGCGGTAAGCGCGAAGGCCTCGGCAACGTTCTCGCTGCCGGCCTTGGCTTCGTCACGCCGTTCTGTTCCTGCAGCGCAGTGCCGGCCTTCATCGGATTTGTCTCCGCCGGGGTGCCCCTGGGCGTCACGCTGAGCTTCCTGATCGCCAGCCCCCTGATCAACGAAGTCGCTATCGCCTTACTGCTCGGCCTTTTTGGCATCGGTCCGACGATGCTCTACGTGGCCGCTGGTCTCCTGATCGCCACCGTGGCGGGGTATGTCTTGGGACGACTCAAGCTCGAAAACTACGTTGAGCCATTCGTCTTCGAGACCCGGTTAGGTGGTCAGATCATAGATTCGACCGCGGGGCTGAGCTGGGCCGATCGCTTCCAGATGGGGCGCGAAGAAGTCGTGACGATCCTGCGTCGAATCTGGCCCTATCTCCTGATCGGTGTGGGCTTGGGTGCGCTGATTCACGGCTGGGCACCTGAAGATTTCTTTGCCCGCTTCGCCGGCCCCGAGAACCCCTTCGGCGTGCTGATCGCGGTACTCGTCGGCATCCCGCTCTACTCGAACGCCGCAGGAATCCTGCCCATCGTGGACGCCCTTTACGCCAAAGGCCTGCCGATGGGCACTCTGCTGGCCTTCATGATGGCCACCGTCGCCCTCAGCCTGCCCGAAATGATCTTGCTGCGCCGAGTTCTCAAACCCCGCCTGATCGCCATCTTTGTGGCGGTCACCGGTGCGGGGATCATCGCAGTCGGTTACCTGTTTAACGCCATCCTCACCTGAAAGGCCACGTCATGCATGTCAAGATCCTTGGAGCCGGTTGTGCCAATTGCGTCAACCTCGAAAAAGTCGCTCGCCAAGCCATCGAAGAGCTTGGCTGGGAAGCATCCTTTGAGAAGGTCACCGACTATGCCGAGATTGCCCGCTATGGGATCATGCGCACTCCTGGGCTCGTGGTCGATGAGCAGGTCGTGATCTCGGGCAGAGTGCCAACCGTTACCCACCTCAAGGAACAGCTGGCCGACCGCTAAGGCTTTGTCAATGGTCGCTTCGGTGCGATCACTCCCTGTCACGCAGGTTGGCGAGAATCGAGGTGTACTCCTCATTTTCACTCGCGATCGGTTCAAGCAGAGCGATCGCTTCGGTGAAGCGTTCGGCGCGGGCAAGGCAGAACACGGCCAAGGTGAACGAATCGTGCCCGTTTTGGTGATCGCCTTCGGCGACGAATCGGTCAGAGGCATCCAAGGCGGCGGCGACGGACTCATCGATTCGTCCTAGACTCTCGAACGCTCGGGCCAGACTGTCGGTGATGTCGGCGGCCGCCCAGCGAGCGTTGAGTTCTTCGGCGCGCGCCCGGGCGTGAATGAGCGCGTCGAGTCCGGAAGGGTCGCCCTTTGAGCAGGTGATCAGTCCTACGCGTTCGTTTAGGCCGATTTCCATGAGCGGATCTTCGCTGGCTTGGGCGATGCCACGCATTGTCTCGAAGGCCTCCAGCGCGGCATCCCATTGTTGGTGCGTGGCCAACAGGTTGCCTAGTGCGCGGGCAAATAACGGTACCTGGTCGGGGGCGCCAGACTCGCTGCTGGCGAGGTTCAGGGCAGCCTGCCAAAGGTCGGCTGCTTCTTGAGGTTGGTCGAGGGCAACCCGGGTGTGGCCAAGCCAGTAGGCGCATGCATAAGAGTCCGGGCTGCCGAGCAGGCCTCTAGCAGCGAGCTCAGAATCGACCTGCTGAAGCACGGCCAATGCCTGCTCGGCTTGTCCCGCGCCCCCCAGGAGCCGTCCCAGCTCGAGACTGACCGGCAACTGGTCGTAGCCCTCTACCAGGTTGCTGAGTTCGAGGACGCGTCGGGTGGCCTGTATTGCTCCGGCGAGGTCGTTGGCACTTTCCAGGAGCGCGGCCTGGGTGCTTGAGGCATCGGCCGCCCACCGGGGAGCATCGACGCTGGCGTAAAGGTAGCTGGCGCGTTGAGCGTGCGTTGCGGACAGGGCGTGCTCATCGCTGTTGGCATGTAGTCGGCTGAGCGCCATATGGCCGTGGGCCCGAGTGACGGGGCTTTCGTCGCAGTCGGCAATAAGGCGTTCCAGCCAACTTCGCGCTTCGGGGTGGCCCAGGAGAGTCAACATGTGACCGGTGAACAGACGACCACTGTCGCGAATCTCGGGGTCAGGGTCAGACTCGGAGTGCTCCCCAGAAAGGATGGCCCACTTCGCGGCCTGCTCGCTATCTCCGGCGTCGGCCCATGCGCAGGCCAGGTGTGACTCCAGAAACCCACGATCCGACGGCGAAGCCTCGCTGAACTGTTCCAGCAGCGCGGACAGGTAGTCCGGATCGGGGTTGAACTCAATGTCGTAACGAGCCAACCCGAGCGCGGTCAAGATGGCGGCGTGGGTGGGCTTGCCACTCGCGGCCATACTGGCCATGAGCTCAGAGAACTCGTCGGCGAGCTCGTCGCGAACCTGCGGATCGAGCTCGTCGACGGTCGTTACCCCGGCCTCGACCTGAGCCAGTTCAGCGCGAGCCCGCAGCCGGTAGGCCAACATGTCGGAACGCAAGGACGGATCAAGGTCAGTATCGGCAAGCGCGCGATCGCAAGCATCGAGAGTGGCAGGCCTGTCCGGCAGGGTCGCGCGCTCCTTGGCCCAGGCCGCCCATCCCGTCCCGTTTTGGGGTTGACGAGGCGGTTCGAAGGTGAACGGTTCGGCCGGTGCCTCGCCCAAAGGCAGTGGGATGCTCGCTGTTGCCCAGGAGCGGATTTCGGCGATTTGGTCGCGGCGGAAAGTGTTGCCCCGGCCTGCGTCGAAGCGGGCTGCTAATTTCTCGGCGGTGGCCCAGAGTTTCGGTGCCAGTGTGGCCACCGTTTCGCTCTGCTCACCCAGACCCTGCGCGGGCAGCACCCCGACCGTGTCACGCACCGATCGTTGGCCCAGACCGCGGGCAGTGGCGCGGTCCAGCAGCAGGGCAGCATTGGCAAAGAACTCCATACGTGCGACGTCCTGGTGGAGCACGAGTGCGAGATCAGGCAGCAAAGACTCGAACAGCTCCAAACCCAGCGCCACATTTTCGGTCAGTGCGGCCAAAGCCAGCAGCGGAGTGCGGAGCGCCAGCCGCTCTTCGCAATACGGAAGTCGAAGATCGTTCACCCTTGCGAAGTGCCGTGACACAAAGGCGCTGTTGCCGTTGAGCAAAGCAGGCACCAGAAGCATCGACAAAGTGGTTTCCGGCTCGATCGGGCAGGCAATGTCCTCGCGCAGCATGCGCTCAACGACGGCAAGACCAGCATCGGTGCCATCGATCCTCCGGTAGGCGTGTGCGAGGTCATGCTGAGTACACGCCTCACATTGAGCCACCGTGTCCATCGGCTGAGTCTGGAGTTCGGTGGCCAGTGTGCGCCACGAGTCGACATCGCCCAGATAGATCGCAGCCACGAGCTTTTCGCGAGGAACGTTGAGTTCAGCAGTTCCGCTCAATTCGGCCAGCTGACTCAGTGAGGAGAGGGTATGTTCGATCTGCTCGCGCCCGACCGAGGCGTTCACCCCCACGCATTCAAGCACCAAGGTCGCCTGGTAACCCAGGTCAATGGGGGTTGGTTTGGTGATCTTCTCGGGAAAGCGCACTGGATCGGCCATGCGCCGTTCGGCGACGGCATCGAAGGCTGCGAGCGCGGCGGGTGTATCCCCTACGCTGTTTTTCGCAACGAAGAGTGCGAGATTGAGCTCGTAGATCGCATCCTCGTCTTGGGCATCTGTGGCGAGAGCGAGTGCCTGCTCCATATATGGTGCGCCCCGTTCCCAGTCGGCGTACTTGATCACTTCGTAAAGCGAGCGCATCTCATCGGCGTAGTTCATCGTGTGCCTTCCTGGTCGGGACGCAGCGCGTCGTGCACCTCAGTGAGGGTCAAAAGGTTCGTCATGGCCTAGCTGTCCTGCCTGTGGAGCGCGGCGAGCAGGTCGGTGAAATCGTCGTTGTCGGACGCGACCGGTTCCAGCAGGGCAAGAGCTTCTGAAACTCGCCCCGCACTAGCGAGGGTAATTGTCGCCCAGCGAAACGATTCTCGGCTTTTCATCTGGTCGTCGACTGCGGCGAAGAGGTCGGACGCCTCAAGGGCGGTGGCCACGGCCTCATCGGTACGTTCCAACGCTTGTAGCCCGCGGGCCAGACTGTCGGTGATGTCGGCGGTCAGCCAGGGAGCGTCGAGTTCCTCGGCGCGGGCACGGGCGTGGGCGAGCGTCTCCAGACCGGCCGGGTCGCCCTTGCAGCAGGTGATCAGCCCGACACGTTCGTTGAGACCCACTTCGACTTGAGGGTCCTCGCAAGTATCGGCGAAGCCCCGCATGGTTTCGAATGCTTCCAGCGACGCGTCCCATTGGCCGTAGTCGGCAAGCAGATTGCCCAGCGCCTTACTGAACAGCGGAATCTGGTCGGGTGCCCCCGTCTCGCTTGTGGCGAGATTGAGCGCCGCCCGCCATAGCTTGGCCGCATCCTCGGGGTTTTCCAGGCTCAGATGGGCGCGACCTAGCCAGTAGGCGCAGGCGTAGGAGATGGGGCTGCCGAGGAGGTCGCCAGCGGCCAGCTCAGAATCGACGTGCTGGAGCACGGTCAGTGCTTGCTCGGCTTGTCCCGCACTCACCAGGAGTCGTCCCAGGTCGAGTCGTACGGGGAGTTGATCGTAGTCTTCGACCAGGTTGGTGAGCTCGAGGATGCGGCCGGTGGCGTGAATCGCTCCCGCGAGGTCGCCGAGGTCCTCCAGAACAGAGGCGTGTACTTCCGCGGCGTGCGCAGCGTGTTTGGGGGCATCGATGCTGGCGTAAAGATAGCTGGCGCGTTGCGCCAATTCGGCGGATGAAATGAGCTCACCGGCCTCGGCCTGTACCTGCGCCAACATCATCAATGCGGTGACCTGGACGCTGGGAACGTCGAGGCTGTCCGCCACGAGACGCTCCAGTCGGGGGCGCGCCTCGGGATGACTCAGCTGGGTCAGTAGCCGTGCCGTGAACAGCTGCCCGTCGTGGCGGATATCACGGTCTGGGTCGTCGCTGCAGTGATCAGCCGACCGAATGGCCCAATCAGCAGCCTCCTCGGGCCGCTCAGCGCTGAGAAGAGCAAAGGCGAGGTACGACTCCAGCACTGAGAGGTCGGACGCCGATGCGTCTTCGAACTGCTCCAACAAAACGCTGAGCTGATCAACTGATGGCACGAAACTCACGTCGTAGCGGGTCAACCCGAGCGCGCTGAACATCGCGGCGCGGGTGGGCTTGCCGGTCTCGAACAGGCAGGTGGTAAAGGCGTCAAACTCGGTGGAAAGCTGGTGACGAGTCTGCGGATCGAGATCGGCGATCGTGTCCACCTCCGCCGCATTCTGGGCGATTTCGGTGCGAGCGCGCAGCCGGTAGGCAAGCACCTCAGAAAGCGTCGACGGGTCAAGTTCGGGATCGGCAAGGGCTCGATCGCAAGTCTCGATGGTCGCCGGCCAATCCAACAGCATCGCGCGCACTCTCGCTCGAGCCGCCCATCCCGTCCCGTTTTGGGGTTGACGAGGCGGTTCGAAGGTGAACGGTTCGGCCGGTGCCTCGCCCAAAGGCAGTGGGATGCTCGCTGTTGCCCAGGAGCGGATTTCGGCGATTTGGTCGCGGCGGAAAGTGTTGCCCCGGCCTGCGTCGAAGCGGGCTGCTAATTTCTCGGCGGTGGCCCAGAGTTTCGGTGCCAGTGTGGCCACCGTTTCGCTCTGCTCACCCAGACCCTGCGCGGGCAGCACCCCGACCGTGTCACGCACCGATCGTTGGCCCAGACCGCGGGCAGTGGCGCGGTCCAGCAGCAGGGCAGCATTGGCAAAGAACTCCATACGTGCGACGTCCTGGTGGAGCACGAGTGCGAGATCAGGCAGCAAAGACTCGAACAGCTCCAAACCCAGCGCCACATTTTCGGTCAGTGCGGCCAAAGCCAGCAGCGGAGTGCGCAAGATGAGCTGCTCGTCGGTGTACGGCACCCGGTGGCCATATACCCGGGCGAAGTGCTGCTTCACGAAGGCGCTGTTGCCGTTGAGAAGAGCGGGCACGAGGAGCTCAGCCAAAGTGGTCTCTGGTTCGATCTGGCAGGATGTGCCCTCGCGCAGCATGCGCTCAGCTGCGGCAATCCCGGCATCGACTCCGTCGTTGACCCGACAGATGTACACCAGGTCATGCTGGAGACACGCTGTGCATTCATGGTTCATCGCGCTGGGTGGACGCTGCTCAAGTTTGGCCGCAAGGGTGCCCCACGATGCGACGTCACCGAGCCGTAGCGCGGCAATCAGTGCTTCACGAGGCACATTGAGCTCGACGGTTCCACTCAGCTCGTTCAGGCGACGCAGCAAGGAGAGGGTGTGGTTGATCGCATCGCGATCAATAGCGGCGTTCGCTCCCAAGCCGGCAATCACTAGCGTCGCTTGAACGTCCAGGTTGAGGGGTATCGGTTTGGTGATCCTGTTGGGGAAACGCTCCGGATTGGCCAGGCGTCGTTCGGCGACGGCATCAAAAGCTGCCAGCATGGCGGGCGCGTTCACCAAGGCAGCTTGGGCGACGAATAGTGCGAAATTGAGCTCATAGATCGCATCTTCGTCTTGGGCCTCCGTGGCCAACGCAAGCGCCTGCTGCATCAACGGCACCCCTTGCGCCTCTGATAGGTAACGAATCGAGGTGTAATAGGAGTGCATCTGTTCGGCGTAGCTCACGGTGGGCCTTCTTGGCCGGGACGCGGGGCGTCGTGCACCGCCGCGAGGGTCAAGAGGTCATCCAGGCTGGCGGATAGGAGCTTTCGCTCGGCTTCGTGTAGCGGCCGGTGAGCGTTGACGGCAGCCTGGCAGTACAACACTCGAATGATGCGATCGGCGACCAGTGGGTCGGCTGCCGCAAGATGGCGAATGGTGGGGTTCGCCCAGTTCAGGCACAAAGTGGCGGCGGGGACGTCCACCACGGGTTGGGGAGCTGACTGCTCAATTGCGGTGATCATCGACGACCAGAGCCCACCTTTGGCTTTGGCCTTGTCGCGGTTCAGCCGATCCCACAGATGTGGATCGGATACCAGGAATGACGTGACGTCAGCCGGATCAAAGACCCGGGCGATCACCGCGCATTCCACAGATGTCAGAGCGTCCGCGGCTCGTTTCTCCAGTGCGCTGGTCTGCACCTGGTCACTTGCCGCAGGTACCGCCAGAGCCGCCAGCAAATCGCCGACCCCGACCTGCTTCACCGCGACTCCCGGCAAGATGTCCGGGACGGCGGCGATCAGCGCCGTGTCATAGGTGTAACCGGCGTTCAATACTGGCTCGTCGGCCGAAGCCAACGCAGAAACGGTGTCGAATTCGGCGACATCACTGACATAGCGCACGACCGGCCATCGCCTGGTGAAGGCGCCAAGCGTCATGGTGCCCGCCGAAGTTTCGAAGGGCAGCCACGGCACGATGATGGCGGCCAGGGCGGCATCATGAGCGGCGATCGAGCGCAGGCCCAGATGGTGAACCGACACGAACCGGGCCCAAAGGTCTGGCCGTGTCCGCGCGGAATACTCCACCCACCGCCGAATCGAAGCTCCCAAACCGGTTCGGATGTGCCCCAGTGCGTCATCGTCGATGAGTTGCTCGCGGGAGGCGGTGGGATTGAGTGCTGTGGTGGTGATGATGCAGCGACAGAAGAACGCCCAATCCGGCAAGAGGTTGTCGCACGTTCCGCTGACTAACATCCCGCCGAGATAGACGTGATGTGACTGACGGGCCTGAGGACTGGGGGGGTAGGGCATAACGAACGCGGTGCCGGCCAAATCGGTGCCAGGAATCGAAAGCGGGATCGCGGCCAGGGCTGGCTGCCCGAGCAGCCTGGTGCTCAGCTGGTCGAGGTCATCAAGGGTCGCCTGATCGGGGTGGGTCCAGAAAGGGTCGGCGTTGATCGGTTGCCCATCCACCTCAACCCGAACGGCAAGGTACTCACCAAAGCGGGCGCCCATACGACACAACGATTCCTTTGTTGTCAGGGAAGCTTCGTCGGGATGCGGAACGAACTCCACCGTCGTGCCGATCGGCAACTCGTCGGGAATCTCGGAGGCAGTGAACACCCCAGATGCGTATCCCACCCATTCCACTGCCGGTGACCCGGCAGCCCGGGTGCGGACGACCACCTTGTCAGTGAGCATGAAGCAGCTCAGCAAACCAATGCCGAACTGCCCGAGGTAGCCGTTAACGTGCAGTCCGAAATCATCCCGTTTGGAGCTGCGGCCAACAGTCGACAGCACATCTTGGGTCTGAGCCAAAGTCATGCCAATGCCGTCATCGGTGCACCGGAAAGGCTCGCCCACGCCAGAAGAACTGGTGATTCTGATCGACCAGGACGGATCAATCTCGCCGCCGAAAGCGCGCGCGGTGAGCGCGTCTACGCCGTTTTGGAGAAGCTCACGAACGAACACATGCGGGCTGGAATAGAGGTGTTTTCCCAGCAGCGAAATCATGCCTCGCAGGTCGACTTGAAATGTCTTTGGCGCGTCCACGGGCGCAATCTTGGCATGCAACTTCGTGGAGGCGAAAGCTGAGTCCGACGGGGGTGGTGTGCAGGGCAATCTCGCTGGTCGCAGCGGCTTACTCAAGGCAAGCGAAAGGTGTTGAAATGCAGAAGCTTTGCGTGCTGAACGTCAGAAGGCGGCGAGCATGGTGAAAGCACCAAGGTCAGAGCGGAAACCCGCATAGAACACAGCCAAGACGAACCCGACTAGCGCAACGACCAGCGGGATGGGGCGAAGGTCAGGAAGGATTGCGTCGGCGACGTTCCACAGCGACAGGAGCGCAAGGAGAAGCCCGACGTACACCCCAAGCGGGGGAACGTTCAGCATGATCACTGACAGCACAGCGAGTCCGACGATGGCGAGTGCGCTGATGAACTCGAGCATTCCTCGAGCAATGCGGGCAACGGACTGCCATTTGGGTGTGGGGACCGTCCGGCGGCCAGAACTTGGGCGGGGCCGAGTTTTCTGGATGCCCACGATGGCAAACCAGATTGCGGTCACGATCCCGACGTAGAAGTCCAACCCGATGGCAGTAAACATGTGCCACCCCCTGTCTGGGCCGACAGTCTAGGGTCAAACCTCCCCGTGTATGCATCAGGCCGCATCTTCGGCGCCGAATCCGCGTCGGTTGCTTCCCATCCACGCCGGTCACAACCTGCCGTCATGACTCAAATGTTCACCTCGATGGCCGAAAGCCCTCGGATTGAGCCCCGTGCGCGCATCTAGGTGAACATTCGGGTCACTGCTGACACGCGGCGCAGCCTGTTGCGGTTCCCGCGAACGAGTTCGGGTGGGTGTCTCCAAATGTGGGACACTGACGCCTGGCCCGGGCAGGGGTCCTGACACGGCATGAGGAAGGCTGATTGATGACCGAGTTCACCTGGAGTGAGCTGGATTCCCGGGCGGTCGACACCGCACGGGTGCTGGCGGCAGATGCGGTCGAAAAGGTAGGCAACGGCCACCCGGGCACGGCAATCTCGTTGGCTCCACTGGCATACCTGCTTTATCAGAAAGTCATGCGTGTTGATCCCGCTGACCCTCGCTGGATCGCTCGCGACCGCTTCGTCTTGTCGATCGGACACTCCTCGCTGACCCAATACACCCAGCTCTTCCTGAGTGGTTTTGGTCTGGAGCTTGCCGACCTGGAGGCTCTGCGCACCGAGGGTGCGCTCACCCCTGGCCATCCCGAATATGGCCACACGGCCGGTGTTGAGTGCACCACCGGTCCGCTGGGTGCCGGTGTAGCCAATGCGGTTGGTTTCGCGATGGCCGCCCGACGCGAACGCGCCCTGCTGGATCCAGCCGCACCACTGGACCAACCCTCGCCTTTTGACTACAGCGTGTTCTGCATCGCAGGCGACGGATGTATGCAGGAAGGTGTCGCCGCTGAAGCGTCATCGCTGGCCGCGACTCAGAACCTGGGCAACCTCGTCCTGATCTATGACGACAACCGGATCACCATCGAAGGCGATACCTCGATCGCATTCACCGAAGATGTCGCTGCCCGGTACGCCTCCTATGGATGGCACGTCCAGACCGTTGATTGGACGAACGGCGGCACCGGATACACCGAAAACATTCAGGCGCTCTTCGAGGCGATCGAGGCGGCAAAAGCGGTCACCGACAAACCTAGCTTCATCAAGCTCTCGACCGTGATCGGATGGCCGCTGCCCACGAAAGCCGGCCACCACAGCATTCACGGCTCGAAGCTTGGCGCTGACGAAGTCGCAGGACTCAAGACGGTGCTGGGTTTCGACCCGGCAGTGAGCTTCGCGGTTGAGCCGACAGTGCTCGACCACGCGCGAGCTCAAGCCGCCCGTCGCGCTGCGGCGGCCAAGGCCGAGTGGGAAACCGGCTTTGACGCTTGGCGCAAAGCCAATCCGCAGGGTTCAGCTTTGCTGGATCGCCTGGTGACTGGGCAAGCTCCCGATCTGGATGCCGTACTTCCGGCCTTTGCGCCCGGCAAGAAGGCAACGCGGGCGGCCTCCGGCGACGTGCTGACCACCATTGCCGAGGCAATGCCGGAATTGTGGGGCGGGTCGGCCGATTTGGCGGGCAGCAACAACACCACCATGAAGGGGCAGGCCTCGTTCCTTCCGGCCGCGCGATCCAGCCGCGACTTCGCCGGTGATTTCAGCGGACGCACCCTGCATTTCGGTATTCGTGAGCACGCCATGGGCAATATCGTGAATGCCATCAACGCCGGCCTGACTCGGGCATATTGCGGCACCTTCCTGGTCTTCGCCGACTACATGCGCGGCGCCATCCGGTTGGCTGCGCTGCAGAAGCTCGGCAGCGTCTTCGTCTTCACCCACGATTCGATCGGGGTGGGGGAAGACGGTCCGACCCATCAGCCCATTGAACATGTGGCGTCGCTACGCATCATTCCCGGCATCGACGTGATCCGTCCGGCCGACGCCAACGAGACTGCCCATGCCTGGCAGCTAGCTCTGGCGCAGCCTGAGCGGCCTAGCGCGCTGATTTTGTCCCGTCAGGACTTGCCGATCATTGACCGTGACGCTCCCGGTGTGGCCGCGGCCACAGAAATGGCCAAGGGGGCCTACACCTTGGTGGACGCCGACGGCGATCTTCAGGTGGTGCTGATCGCCACCGGTTCTGAGGTTGCGGTGGCGCTCGCCGCCCGGGACGCGCTGCAGGCCGAAGGCGTGGGCACTCGGGTGGTATCTGCTCCTTGCCTGGAGTGGTTCGATGCGCAACCGGCCGAGTATCGGGCCCGTGTGCTGCCGTCCGGTGTCGCTACCGTCGCTGTGGAAGCAGGTGTGCCCTACGGCTGGCGTCGTTACGTGGGTGAGGCCGGCGAGATCGTCGGCATCGACCATTTCGGTGAATCCGCATCGGGCGCCTTGCTGATGGCCAAGTACGGGTTTACTGCCGAGAACGTCGTGGCGAAAGCCAGGACGGTTCTTTCTCGGTTGGCCTGAGGTTGGTTGCCACGCTCGCTCGGCGGCGAGCGAAAGCAAACGCCGCGCTACTGCTGGCCTCGGCACTGTGGGGGTTTGCGTTCGTTGCCCAGCGGGTTGGTGCCGAGCATGTCGGGCCGCTGACCTTTTCTGGAGTGCGGTTCGCGTTGGGTGCGCTCGTCCTTTTGCCCGTGATCTGGTGGCGTTCGACGACGCGCAATGTGTCACGCGAACGTCGCCGATTGGCCTGGCGTGCCGTGCTCTTTCCTGGGGTTCTTGCCGGAGTGCTGCTGACGGTCGCAGTGAATCTGCAGCAGGTGGCCATGGCGACTGTGCCTGCGGGCAATGCGGCCTTTATTACCGGGCTCTACATGGTCTTTGTCCCTGTCATCGCCGCATTTCGCGGGCATCGAAGCAACGCCGTGACGGTGATCGGTGTGGTTTCTTCGGTGATCGGCTTGTACCTGATCGCGGTGACCGACGTCTTCACGATCGGGCTGGGTGAGGTGTTGCTGATCCTCTCAGCGGTGATTTGGGCGCTGCAGATCTTGGTGATCGACCGCTACGGCCCGAAGCTGTCAGCGCTGCGTTTTGCCGCCGCCCAGTTCATTACCTGTGCGGTGACCAGCAGTGTCGCTGCCGTGTTTTTCGACCCGCAACCGTTTGTGGGGCTGGAC
>CAYWIN010000024.1:0-14712 GCA_964458365.1 uncultured Propionibacteriaceae bacterium | reverse complement strand
GTCCGCGTCGACACCGGGGTCAGCGAAGGTGACACCATCCCGGCCGACTTCGACTCGATGATCGCCAAAGTGATCGCCTCTGGACGTACCCGCACCGAAGCTTTGGGACGGCTGCGCCGCGCGCTGGCCGAGACCACGGTGATCATCGAAGGTGGCGCCACCAACAAGAGCTTCGTGCTCGACCTGCTGTCGCGCCGTGAGGTCGTCGGTCCCGAATCGGGCGACACCGGCGAGCAGGTCTGGGCCGACACCGGCTGGATCGACCGGGTCCGTGCCGACGGCGGCCTGGTCGCCGACCGCTACTCGGGGGTCGCACTGGTTGGGGCCGCGATCGAAGCCCTCGGTGAGGCCGAGCGCCGCGAGATCGCACACCTGCTGGAAACTGCCCACGGCGGTCGTCCGCAAGCCCAACACAAGGCGGGGCTGACCGTCGAACAGAAGCTGCGCGGCGCCACCTACACCCTGGTGGTCTTCCGCACCGGACCCGACCGGTACCGCGTCCGGCTCGGTAACGAGGTCGTCGACGCCGAACTGACCCGGCTTGACGATGCCCACGGACGGTTGCGCATCGGCAACGAACAGTTCCGGATCGTCACCGCGACCCACGGGCCGGTCCAGTTTGTTGAGGTCAACGGTGTCGCCCACCGGATCTCCCGGGACGAGGGCGGCGTGCTGCGCTCGCCAGCGCCCGCGCTGGTCGTGGCGACCCCGGTCGCCGTCGGTGACGAGGTAGCCGCCGGAGCCCCGGTGGTGGTGCTGGAATCCATGAAGATGGAAACCGTCATCGCCGCACCATTCGCCGCCCGGGTCAAAGAACTGATGGTGATCTCCGGGAGCCAAGTCGAAAGCCTGGCCCCGCTGGTGCGCCTTGAACCGCTCAACGAAGGCGCCGAAGAGGTCGCCGAGGCCAGGGAAATCGACCTGCCACAGGCCGTATCTGATCCGTCGGCTCAGGAGCTGGCCGCTCGCCGACTCGACGAGTTGAGTGCGCACCTGATGGGCTACGACACCGACCCAGCCGCCGGGATCCTGCCCGCCTACCTGGCCGCCCGGGACGCCGCCCGTGCTGAGGGTGTTGATGTGCTTTCCGGCGAGATCGGGCTGGTTGCACTGTTCGCCGACCTGGCCGAGCTGAGCCGTAACCGTCCGGCCGATGAGCACCATTCAGAGTTGCGCATCCATTCCGACCGGGAGTTGTTCCACCGCTATCTTCAGAGCCTGGACAGCTCCCGGGCTGCGCTGCCGAGTCGCTTCATCGACCGGCTGACCTGTGCATTGGCCCACTACGACGTCGCCGCCTTGGACCGGTCTCCCGTCCTCGAGGAGGCCGTGTTTCGGATTTTCCTCGCCCAACAACGGGTTGCCGGGGATGTTCAGGTGGTGCTGGCGATCCTGGACCGTTGGGTGAGCGAAACCGCACCCGAGACGGCACTGGCCGCATCAGCTCGGGCCCAGCTCGAACGGCTCGTCCGGGCCACTCAGCGGCGATTCCCCGCCGTCAGCGACGTGGCACGCTCGGTGCGGTTCCGCTGGTTCGATCAGCCTCAGGTGGATGCCGAGCGCGAACAGGTGCTCGCCGGGGTGGCCGCCGAAGTGGCCGATCTGGCCGCCCACCCGGACACCGCTGACTACGCCGAACGTGTGGCCGCGCTGGCCATCATCCCCGAGCGGATGTCGCCGACCTTGGCCGCCCGACTCGCCGAAGGCGTGTCCGACCGCGAACCGCTGCTAGAGATCCTGCTGCGCAAGCACTACCGGGAGTACCAGCTCACCAACGTGCAGGCATTTAGCGTCGCAGGCCGGTCCGTGGTGATTGCCGACTGTGTCATCGGGGACCGCCCGCGGCGGGTGATCACGGCGAACGCGGCCGCGTCCGAATTGGACGCCGATGGCCCCGTCGCGACGATGCTCGCCGACCAGCTGCGTGCCCGTCCGCAAGACCGCGAGGCCATTGTCGAGCTGTATGTTGGCTGGCCGTCTGGACCCGACCCTGATCGGGCAGATGGGCTGCGCAAGCAGGTGAGCGGATGGGAACTGGCGGGCGTCAACCGGGTCACCATTGCCGCTTGCTCGGTCAACGGTGACGTTGATTACCTCACCTTCCGTCCAGATGCAGCCGGAGAACCGGTCGAAGACGCCCGAGTGCGCGGCGTCCATCCGATGGTCTTCCGAAGGTTGAACCTGTGGCGGCTCAGCGAGTTCAATGCGACCAGACTGCCCGCCCCCCGCGGCGTGCTGTTGTTCGAATGCGTGGCCAAGTCCAATCCCGACGACCGCCGTCTGGTGGCGATGGCCGAGGTGAGCCAGCTCGCCGCCGTCCGGGATGCGAACGGCCGTCTGATCGGCCTGCCTCACGCTGAGCGTGCCGTGGAGAACTGTCTGGAGTCGATCCGGCGCACCCGCGCCGCCCGCGGCTCGACCGGCAGCCGCCTGGATATGAACCATGTCTGGGTCTACGTGTGGCCCGAGATCGAACTCGATCTGCGCGACGTCATGACCCTGCAACACAAGATCACCCCGCTGTCGGACGGCACCGGCATCGAGGAAGTGCTGGCCCAAGGCACCTTCGTTGGTCCGGACACCCCACCGACCAAACTGGCGATCCGGTTCCACGCCAAACCCGGTTCGGGGGTTGCCGCTTCGGTGGTGCCGCCGCCCAACGAGCCGCTGCAACCGCTGGACGACTACGCCGCTCAGGTGATCCGGGCGCGACGTCGCGGGTTGGTCTACCCCTACGAGCTGTCCGAGACTCTGGCCGGGCCCGGCGGAAGTCTCGTCGAGCTGGATCTTGATCCGGACGTCGCACCGGGTGCCCCCGACCGGTTGATCGAGGTCAAGCGTCGTCCCGGACAGAACAAGGCCGGAATCATCGCAGCGCTGGTCACTACCCCGACCCCGCTGTACCCCGAAGGCATCACCCGCATTGTGCTGTCCGGCGACCCGAACCGGGGCTTGGGCGCGGTCGCCGAGCCGGAGTGCCGCCGGATCATCGCCGCACTCGACCTGGCTGCCGAACTGAGCATCCCGATCGAGTGGTACACGCTGTCGTCCGGAGCCCGGATCTCGATGGAATCGGGCACCGAGAACATGGACTGGGTCGGGGCCGCCCTGCGCCGCATCGTCGAGTTCACTCAAGCTGGCGGCGAGATCAACATTGTGGTCGCCGGCATCAACGTGGGCGCCCAGCCTTACTGGAACGCCGAGGCGACGATGCTGATGCACACCCGCGGCATTCTGGTGATGACGCCGGATTCGGCGATGGTACTCACCGGCAAGCAGTCGCTGGACTTCTCCGGGGGAGTGTCAGCTGAGGACAACTTCGGCATCGGCGGTTACGACCGGGTGATGGGACCCAACGGGCAGGCGCAGTACTGGGCGCCCGACCTGGCCGGGGCCTTCGCCATCTTGATGGGCCACTACGAGCAGACCTATGTGGTGCCGGGCGAGGAACGTCCGCGCCGGGCTGCCACGTCCGACCCGTCCGATCGGGACGTGTCGGATCATCCGCACGAGCTGGCCGGTAGCGAGTTCACCACGGTCGGCCAGATCTTCTCCGCGACCCATAACCCCGACCGCAAGAAGGCTTTCGACATCCGCACAGTGATCGCCGCGGTGTGTGATGCCGACCACCCCCGCACCGAACGTTGGGCGGGTATGGCCGACGCGGACACCGCTGTGGTCATCGACGCCCGGATCGGCGGCTACCCGGTGTCGGTGCTGGGTATTGAGAGCGCACCGGTGCCGCGCTCGGGTTTCCCGCCCACCGACGGCCCCGACACGTGGACGGCTGGCACCTTGTTCCCACGGTCGAGCAAGAAAGCGGCCCGAGCGATTAATGCGGCCTCCGGCAACCGTCCGGTAGTGGTGTTGGCGAACCTTTCCGGCTTCGACGGCTCGCCGGAATCGATGCGGAACCTGCAGCTGGAGTACGGCGCCGAGATTGGTCGGGCCATCGTGAACTTCCGCGGTCCGATCGTGTTCGTGGTGATCAGCCGCTACCACGGCGGTGCTTTCGTGGTGTTCAGCAAGCAGCTCAACCCGAAGATGACCGTGCTGGCCATCGACGGTTCGTACGCGTCGGTGATCGGTGGAGCTCCGGCCGCTGCTGTGGTCTTTGCACAAGACGTCGCCAAGCGCACTGCGGCCGACCCGCGGGTGGCCAAGGTGGAGGCCCAACTGCGCACTGCCCGGTCTGAGGAGCGCGCCGGGCTGCAGTTGGAGCTGGCTGACGCCCGTGCGGTCATCCGCGCCGAGAAGATCAGCGAGATTGCCGCCGAGTTCGACGGCGTCCACGACATCCACCGCGCCGTGAAGGTGGGGTCGGTCGACAAGGTCATTAGCGCTGCTCGGCTGCGTCCGGAAATCATTGAGGCGGTGGAGACCGGGCTCGGCCTGCGCTAGACCCTCCGGCCATCGCCAAGCGATCCGCCTTCGGGTCGAGACGCGAATGTGAAGTGGGTGCTCAGTCTTCGAGGGCTTCCATGGCGCGACCCCACCAGGATCCCCCTCGGGGAGCGCGAGGGTCGACGGACTTCATGTAGGCCTTCAACTCCTTTGTGGCGGCGGTGAGCGCAGCTTCACGCGGGTCGGGCTCGCCGCGGAGTTCGCCGGTGCGGTACTTCTCCTGCAACTCTCTGATGCTGGCTTGAACCTCTTCGCGTGACCTGTGGTCGCTTCTGACGGCGGGCGACAACGCCTCGGCCTGGGCCCATAGTGGGCTGGCGCGTTGGTAGAAGTCGATGAAGTCGTTGATGTTGGCGTTGACGTACACGTCACCGCGATCCAACGGTCCGGCGGGCGCGACGATGCGGTCGGCGCCGGATTTGATGGCCAGGTAAAGCTCGGGCGCCCATTCTTCGCGGGCGAAGACCACGTAGCGGCGGCGTCCAATCTGGTAGGCGAAGGGTTTGCAGAAGCTGAGGCCGAACGGTCGGTCGTTGGCGGAGTCCACCTGGGGCAGGCCGTGGTGGCGGAGGTATTGCTTGGTGGCATCGGTGAGATCCAGGTCAGCCAGATCCTCAGGGCTGATGCTTGCGTGAACCTCACTCATCAGGCTCCCCTTCCCGGTGGTTCGCATGGTGGCTGACAGCCTAGACGCGCAGAGCCCCATCGGTTCGACGGTGCCCGACCTGCGGAGCTGGCGCGCAACCTACGGGGAAGGGTTTGTTGGTCGAGCCGGCCGTGCAGGAAAGCTAACGGTCATCCACATCTGGACTGATCAACCCTAGGAAAGCTTCCACAACAGACCGTTGTGTTGCATTGTGGACGTGGAACTGTTCCAGAAGGCGCAGTTCGGCAGCCTGGTTCCGATCACAGTTCAGCCTCAACCTGACCAGCCGAAAGGAAGGCAATGAACAACTCCCACCCCATAGGTGTTCGCACTCTTGGCAGCGCCTCACCGATCACCGTTTCCACGCTTGGCTTGGGCTGCATGGGCATGAGCGAGTTCTACGGTGCCCCTGATGAAGCCGCCGGCCTGGCTACGATTCGCCGTGCGCTCGACCTCGGCGTCACCTTCCTCGACACCGCCGATATGTACGGCCCCTTCACCAACGAACGCTTGGTCGGTCGTGCGATCGCCGGACGACGCGACGAGGTACAGCTGGCCACCAAGTTCGGCAACGAACGCCGCCCCGACGGCACCCGCCTAGGAATCAACGGACGCCCCGAATATGTGCATGCCGCCTGTGATGCCTCGCTGCAGCGCCTCGGTGTGGACGTGATCGACCTGTACTACCAGCATCGCGTCGACAAGAACGTCCCCATCGAAGAGACCGTCGGTGCCATGTCCGAACTGGTCACCGCCGGCAAAGTGCGCCACATCGGGCTTTCTGAAGCTTCGGTGGCCACGATTCGCCGCGCGCATTCGGTCCATCCGATCACCGCGCTGCAAACCGAGTACTCCTTGTTCACTCGCGACGTCGAGGACGAAATCCTCCCGGTGCTGCGAGAGCTCGGCATCGGGTTGGTGCCCTACTCTCCGCTTGGCCGAGGAATCCTGACCGGTGCACTAAAAGTGGGTGCCGAGCAAGACTCGCGCGCCAGCGCCTACTTCCCTCGCCTCAACGGGGAGAACCTGGCCGCCAACCTGCGCCTGGTGGCTGCCGTGTCGGCCATTGCAGAAGCTAAGGGCTGCGCACCGGGGCAGTTGGCGTTGGCCTGGGTGCTCGCTCAAGGCGCTGACATCGTCCCGATCCCGGGCACGAAACGGGTGGCTTACCTGGAGCAGAACGTGGGTGCGGTTGGAGTCGAGCTCAGTGCTCAGGACGTCTTGGCGCTGACCGATGCGGTTCCCCGCGATGCCGTCAAAGGTGCACGTTACGGCGACATGAGTTCCATCGACGGCTGACACCGGAGTCGGCAAACGAGTGGGCCTAAGGGGTGCGCCAAAACCAACCAGATGACGTCCGTGATGCCGGACACGCCGACGCTGCGCCGAAGGCTAGTGATTGGCCTGGATGGCTGCGGTATCCCAATACTCCGTCACTTTGGTGATGCGCCCCGCAGCGACCTCAACGATGCTGACGACTTCGCTGGTCATCTCCCCGTTGGCGCGAGGAAAATGACTTGTGGCGCGAATCACGGCGCCATCGATGGTCACAGACTCCGCGCGAATGTCGGAAATCCGTACCCCGGAATCGCGGGAGCTCCGTAGTCGGGCTGCGACCTCGTCCCGGCCGACAAATGTTGAAGCCAGCCCCAAACTCGGGGCGAAGGGAAAGGTCCAGGTGACGTTGGTGTCCAAGATCTCTTCGATTGAGTTGTCGTTGAACTTGTCCATCATCTGCGGCAGCCGTGCCGCCGTAACGAGATCCTCGGCCTGGGCGCGGGTCAGCATTCGCGGGAAGAAGACGCCGCCGGGATCAAGAGGCTGCGACTCGGACAACGTACCCACCCGCACCGGTGCGTATCCGGTCAAACCGAGGAGATCGTGGACGAGGTCGTGGTGGGGGCCGTCGTCCATGGCATAACCGACCGACCACAGGCCGGGGTTCCTCCTGGCGCGGCTAACCAGCAGCTCGTGCTGAATGTGGGAGAAGGCCCGAACGATCACCGATTCTGGGAGTTGGTTGGCAAGCCAGGTGCCTTCGGTGACTCCGTGCGGCAGTGCGGAGGCGGGGCGGCCTCGGTCCACCGCTAGCGCATTCATCGGGGTGATCACCACTTTGCCGGTCAGAAACGGGGACAACTCGTGAGCCACCTGTTCTGCGCCGTCGTGGGCAACGGCCAACACGACGACGCTTTGTTGGGCCGCAGTCGTGAAGTTCGCCACCGTCACCGCGTCGATGGGGGCGAGGGCGGCAGCCGAGGCTACTGACCGTGCACCGAGTGTCACTGAGGCTCCGGCTCGTGCCCACAGTTCGGCAAGTCCGGTACCGATATTTCCCGTGCCCACAATCCCGACCGAAAGATCTTGCATGGCCATCCCCGTTCTGTCTGGTTACGCTTAGTAACGAACAGCAGTGACCGTAACCATTCGGAATTGATGACACAAGAAGGCACTTTCATGACTGATGGGAACACCGGGGTAACCCCGCACGCGGCCCGAAAAGGGGTTGTGAAACCGGTGGACCGCACAGTGTGTGGGCTCCGCGATGTGCTGGATCGAGTGGGTGACACCTGGTCGGTCATGGTTACCGTCCAGCTGCGCGTCCATGGCCCCCTCCGGTTTGGGCAGCTTCTGCGCTCAGTCGAGGGGATTTCCCAACGGATGCTCACCGTCACCCTGCGGCGCTTGCAGCGCGACGGCCTTGTCAGTCGCACGGTGCTCGACACGTCCCCGCCTCACGTCATGTATGCCTTGACCCCGGTGGGCACCTCCCTTACCGACGTCCTGAAACGCCTAGTCGCCTGGTCGGCGGAAAATCGGGACCACATTGAGCATTCCCGACAAGATTGGGACGCGCGCGTCCCCGGCGAATCCGGGCCGAAAGCCTGATTTTGACCCGGCGCTCAACTGGCAAGTTCCCACAGATAGTCCGAGCCCTTCACCCCGCGCGCTGGGAACCCTATGATTCGCTGTGCCGTACTGGCATTCCGGTGCGGAGCCCGTGACGCCCGGCACGGTGATGCCTGATGGGGAAAAGACATGACTCGCTCGAATCAGTGGCGGCAACTCGCTATGGCCTTCATGGTGGCATCTGTCCTTGCAGCGCTGTCCGGCTGCTCGGTTGATGTCGTCACCACCCCGACCACGTCGGGCATACCAAGCCCCGCCTCAAGCGCCGCCCCATCCACTGCTGGCACCCAGAACGGCAAGGACCAAACGGAAGCGGAAGCCCAGGCCAGTCGCAGCTACTGGGAGCCCAAGGTGAACGTGGAAACGGCGTGTCCTGGGGGTTCGGTTGTCGTCACAGAGTCGGGCCAGGTGATCAAGATCACCACCCCCTGTCGGAGGGTGACCGTTGACGCTCCGTACGTGACCGTCCTCGCCGGAGATGTCGGCGTTTTTCAGGCCACCGAAGACGCGGGTTCCGGGCACTTCCTGATCAGGAAGCTCGACAGTGCCACTGTTCTGTCCTCGTTCAGCCACCTCTACTGGGATCAGGGCACCCCCAAGGTGAGTGTGAGCGGCCTCGGCACAGTGGCCAGGAAGAACCCAACCAGCTAATCGAAAGGCACAGATGTCTCCAGATTGCGACAGGTTGGCGACTTGTCGGCGCAACCGCCTCAGTAGCGTGGGCGGAAGTCCGCAATGCCTCACGAGATGACCAGGAAAGCTATGAGCCAGCACGACTTTGGGTGCCACACCGTCACGGTTCCCAACCGACACCTGCGGCCAACGCGGGACGCAGCCCTGACAGCCGCGCACGCAGTGCGCCGTCATGACCGGTCAGAGTTCGGGGGGTTCACGCGTGTCTGATTCGGTCAAGGTCCTGCTGGTTGATGACGAGGAAGCCATCACGTCCTCACTTGCGCCCTTTTTGGAAAAGTCGGGCTTTGAGCTTCGAGTGGCCACCGACGGGGTGGCGGCTTTGGCCGCGGTGGCCGCATGGCAGCCGACGATCATCGTTTGCGACGTGATGATGCCTCGGCTGGACGGTCGTGAGGTCGTGCGCGCTCTGCGTCAGCAGGGGAACTGGACTCCCCTGATCTTGCTGACCAAGGTGGAGGGAAGCGGCGAACGATCCGCGGCCCTCGACGAAGGTGCCGACGACTATCTCAACAAACCCTTCGACCCCGACGAGCTGGTTTCCCGGATCAAGGCTGTCTTGCGACGTGCCGTGCCCGGCGAACCTCCGCTCAGCGCCGCAGACCGATTGACGGCAGGCGATCTGGTTTACGACCGTCCCGCTCGTCGAGTGTGGCTGGCCGGACGAGAACTCGCTCTCACCCCGCGAGCCTTGTTGCTTCTAGAATACCTGATGGGACGCCCCGGAGAGGTGCACAGTCGCGACCGGCTGCTGTCGACTTTGTGGGGCTTCGACTTCCCGCCAAGCACCCGCGCGGTCGATCACCGCATTGCCGAACTGCGGCGCGTTCTCAGCGACGACGCCGGGCAACCGCGATTCATCGAGACCGTCCAGTCCCTCGGATATCGATTTGTGGCAAAGGTGCGGCGAGGATGAAAGCGTTGCGGGTTGGACTGGCGATCACCCCGGCCATTCTCGGAGTCATTTTCGCTGTCCTGTTCTACCTGGGGTTGCCGAACACTCTGGTTCGCATCTCTGTGTCGCCTGCAGTCCTCGCTGCGGCTGCCGGGATCGGGTTGAGCGCGGTCGCTGGGTCCTGGCTGATCCTCGCTCGGGCGGCCGAGCGGCGCCGAGCTGAGTTGCTCATTTCCGGTGCCGAGCAGGCCCGCACGGAGCATCAGGCGTTCCTGGCTCGTCTCGATCACGAGATGAAGAACCCCTTGACGGCCATTCGTGCAGCGTTGGCCGCGCACGGTACTGACGATTCCCCACATTTGAAGGTTGCTGACACCCAGGTGGCACGGCTGGGTGGGCTGGTGACGGACCTGCGCAAGCTTTCTGATTTGCAGGCGCGAACCCTGGAACTCGAACCGGTTGACCTTGGGCAGACAGTTGCCGACGCGGTGCAGGCCGTGCAGACCTATCTCCAACAGTCCGGCAGTCAGCGGCGGTTTGCGGTGCACTTCCCGTCCGCTCCGTGGCGAATCCCGCCGATTCCTGGCGACGCCGATCTGCTCTACCTCGCGGTGTTTAACCTGTTGGCGAATGCGGCCAAGTTCACCAATGACGGCGATTCAGTCGAGGTGCGGGCCGGAGAATCCGACGGGCGCGTCTGGCTCGAGGTTGCCGACACTGGCCTGGGAATCCCCGCTGCGGACCTACCCACCGTGTGGGACGAACTGGCTCGAGCGACGAATGCGCGCGGTATCGCTGGCACCGGATTGGGCCTGCCGTTGGTGAAGGTCGTCGTCGAACGACATGGCGGCTCGGTCGGTTTGCGTTCGCGGGAAGGTGAGGGCACCGCAGTGCGTCTGACTCTGCCTATCGACAGCCCTGCCGGTCGTTCCTGAGCGACCTCGGGACTATCCCGAGGATCGAACCCGCTTTCGGTAGAGGATTTCGGCACAAGTTCGCTAGTCATCCCCCGTTTTAGAGGGGTGTGACAGGCGAGCTGGGGGACTGGTCTGTGACCCACAGAAACTGGGCTAGCATTGCCCGGGCAATCCTGGAACTGGCCCCTGAAATACATCGAAATATCACCTCTTGAAGGGACCTGAAATGAAAGAACCGCTGAGCCGTTCGGGCAGCGACAAGATCCTCGCCGGCGTTGCTGGTGGCCTGGCGCGCTCGCTGGGTTGGAATGCCCTGCTGGTGCGCATCCTCTTCGTGGTGCTGGGCTTGCTCATCGGACTTCCGGTGCTCGCCTACATCGTCATGTGGCTGATGCTTCCGGTAGACGGAACGGGCCCCACCGGTTGGGAAGCCCTGCGCGGAAACGGCGAAACTGCCTGATCTTCTGCTTTGCTCCACGGGGGTGGTGCGGTCACTGACCGCACCACCCCCGTGTGCAATTCCTGCTCCCGCCGTCGGGCGTGACCTCAGCGCGGCGTCCAGGCGTTCGACTTGGCGATATCTCCATCCAGTGCCCCGACCCGGCTTCCGCTGATCCGCAAGTTCGAGGTGTACTGCCAGATTGACCAGCCGCCGTAGGTCACCCACGGTCCGACGCGCGGTTGATACGGCGGGATTCGGCCATTGTCGGTGGCCCAGTAGGCGACCCAGAGTCGAGAGATCTTTGCCACATCGCGCCAGACGTACGCCCCACCGGAGGTTCGGGCAGCGGTGCTTGCACTCATGTACACGTACAGGTTGGCCTTGTACCCGCCGGCGGTGAGCAGCCGCTTCACCTCGCTCAGCCAGACGTAGGCCTCGGACGGGTTCCAGGCCCGCAGGCTCACCACGTACTTCTTTCCGCCGGAAGTTTTGGTCCAAGCCCTCCCGTTTTCGACATCCAAAACGAGGGGGTCGGTGTGCGATGTGGTGTAGTTGCCGTCGGCTTTCAGCCAGGCAACAAACTGGGCGGCAGATTTCGCCGGTGTGTAGCTGCCGGCAAAGAGCTTGGCTTTGGTGGTGTCATTCGACGAAATCCATCCGTTGAACCAGTAGTGACCCACGGACAGCTTCTGAGCGCTGACCTGGTCGGCCAATCGTGAATAGGCGCAGTCTTCGGTGATGGGCAGGTTGCCGGTCCTCAAAGTGGTGTTGGTGCACAGGTTGGTGTAGCTCTGATAGATCGGACGGGCGCCGCTGCCGTTACGTAGCAGGACAAATCCCGACGCCTTGCCCCAGGCCGAAATGGCCGTCATGTTCACTTTGGCCGATGGCGTGTACTGGTAGGCCGAAAGGTCGACACCTTGACGCAAACCGGTCAATCCAAAGAGGCGGGCGGCGTCTTGGGCTGGTGTTGCACTCGGATAGGTGATCAGCAGTTTCGCGGTGCGGGAGATGACCTTCTTCTTGCCTCGCCCGACGATGATCACGCGGAACTGTGCTCCCGACGGCCAACTCGAGGACTTCGCAACGTAGCGGTTCAGCTTGGCGCCTTTGATCGTCCGCCAGGCGCCTCCCGAAAGGGAACGTGACTGCCAGGCGTAATGCAGCCGGGTTCCTTTCACCCCCACGACGAAAGTGGTGCTCGTCCGGGTGCCGTATCGACTGACCTTGGTGCTGACGAGGTTCTTGGTGATTCGGGGTTTGGGGTAGCTCTTCTTGGCGGGCATCACCAGCTGGGGGACGGTGAGCGTTGCGGGCGGCGTCACAGCCTGGGCTTCGGCTGCCGGAGCCGCTAAGCCCAGCGATGCGGCCAGCGCGATGCTGCTGAAAGCAATCAGCGACTTTCGGGCTAGCTTGGTGGTCAATCTCATTCTGACTTCCCTTTTTGGGCCGTAAACCAACGACACCAGGCTACGGCTCCCCGGACTAGATGGCGTCGTGTTCGGGGTAAAGAACGCATGCCACCTCAGCCGCACCTACAGGGTGGAGCTGCACGTCGGCTGCCGCGGCGAACCGGAATTCCACCCCGTCCTCGGTGACCTGCTGATCGATCACCCCGGCCCACAGTGGATCATCGTGGGTTTCGCGCCGAATCTGGTCGAACAACGTGGACACCTCGACGGCGTCACCATGCGGGCGGCGCAACACGGCGACGTCGTCGCTATGGTCAAGGTCTTTCAGGTCACCCAATAGGGCGCTTTCTGCTTCGAAGGTGTCGACCGGAACATGCGTCCAATGCAGTTCGATCAGGGACTTCAGGTCCCGAGGCTCCCAGCCGCAGTCGGCGCGGGCCAGCGGGCATCGCGGATGGAACGAGCAGCCGCGCGGTGGATTGGCCGCATCGGGAATCTCGCCGCGGGGCAGGTCACGTCCGGCATCATTTGTGGGATCCATATCCGGGATCGCTCGAAGCAGCGCCTGAGTGTAGGGGTGTCGGGGGTGGGCGAAGATCTCGTCGGTTGGCCCGATTTCCACCACCCGGCCCAAGTACATGATCGCTACCCGGTCGCAGAAGTATTTCGCGGTGGCAAGGTCATGGGTGATGTACACATAGGTCAGCCCCAGGTCATCTTTGAGATCAAGCATCAGCTGAAGGATCTTGGCCCGCACACTCATGTCCAGCATGGACACCGGTTCGTCTGCCACCAGCACTTCGGGCTTGAGGATGATCGATCGTGCGATGACGGCTCGCTGCTTCTGACCGCCGGATAGATCTGACGGGTATTTGCCGAGGAACTGTTCGGCAGGGCTCAACCCGACCTTCTCCAATGCCACGATCACTTCTTGGCGGAGCTGTGCTCCCCGAGCGCGTTTGTGGATCACCAGCGGATGGCCGACGGCGGTCTCCAACGTCATTGATGGGTTCAACGCCGCGTGTGGGTCCTGGAAGACCATCTGGATCTGGGTGCGCCGCTCCCGGAGCGCTTTGCCGTGGAGGTCGGCGATATTGACCGGCGGCGAACCGTCTTGTGCGAAGTGTCGGATGCTTCCCGACGTGGTGGGGGCCAATCCCAACATGGCCCGGCCCAGGGTGGTCTTTCCCGACCCTGACTCGCCAACCAGGCCCAGCACTTCGCCTCGCTGAAGTTCGATGTTCACTCCGTCGACGGCCTTCACTACTCCGCCGTCCTTGCCCAGCAGTCGGGCAAAACCGCTGCCCTGCAAGGCGAAATGGATCTGCAGATCCTGAACATCCAAGACCAGATCGTTGGCCGGCTCAGGCTTCGTCGGCATCGGACAGCTCCTCTTTCGCTTGTGGGGCGAGTTCCTCGGCAGTCAGCCCGGCCGGTACTGCCGCCCAACAGGCCACATCGTTGCTGCCGACGAAACTGGGGTCGCCGTCGCGGGTCAGCATGGCGGGCTCGCGTTGCGAGCAAACAGCCATCGCCATCGGGCAGCGTGGATGGAAATGGCATCCGCTGGGTGGGTCCACGAGATCCGGCGGCGCTCCGGGAATGGAATGCAAACCGTCGGTGGTCAAAGTGATCGTCGAACGCAGCAACTCTTGGGTGTAGGGATGCTTCGGATCGGCAAAAACGGTTCGAGCGTCACCGATTTCGACGATCTTTCCGGCGTACATCACCGCCACCCGGTCGCAAGCTTCGGCGATGATGCCCAAGTTGTGCGTGATCAGCAGCAATGACGTATCGAATTCGCGTCTCAGGTCGCGCAGAATCTGGATGATTTGTGCCTCAACCAGCACGTCGAGGGCCGTGGTTGGTTCATCGGCCACCACGAAAGCCGGCCGCAAAACCAGGGCCAACGCGATCATCAAGCGCTGCCGCATGCCGCCGGAAAACTCGTGCGGGTAGGCATCCCACCGCGATGGCGGGATGCCGATCACGCGCAGGACTTCCAAGGACCGATGCTCAATATCTGCCGTGCTCATCTTTGGGAAATGCGCCCGCAGCGTTTCGATGAAGTGGTCACTGATCTTCATCAAGGGGTTCAGTCGAGTCAGAGGTTCTTGGAAGATCATCGCCAGATCGACACCGCGGTGCGAAAAACGATCCTTTTCGCTCATCGCGAGCAAATCCTGGCCAGCGAACTCCAACTCGCCGTCAATAGCTGCCCCGGGCGGCAACAGGCCCAGCAGACCGCGACCCAGCGTCGACTTGCCACACCCAGATTCGCCAACGAGGCCGAGGATCTCACCTTGCTGCACCGCGAAAGACACCTGGTCCACCGCGCGAACCGCACCGTTGGGAGTCCCGTACCAAATCCGCAAATCATGGGCCCGAAGGAC